>JAYVPF010000212.1:0-18640 GCA_043757535.1 Burkholderiales bacterium | reverse complement strand
AGCACAGCAATAGCGGGCTATTGCGAGCATTTTCGGCGAAGTGGTTCGCCCAATTCGAGGATGCGATGCGCTCGGGGATTTGTTCAGCGTTTCCCTAGGCAATGTCGCGCGTTATTGTCAACACTAATATCTTGGGAGTCTTTCGATGAAACGTCTAGTCTTTTGGCTGGTGTCGGCCGCATCCACCTTTGCCTTCGGTCAATCGCTGACGCCCGTTGGTGCGTGGAAAACCATTGATGACGCGACTGGCCAGGAGAAGGCCGTCGTTCGCATTACTGAGTCCGGCGGCGTGCTAACCGGCAAGGTGGAAAAACTGTTTGATCCGGCGAAGCAGGAATCAAAGTGCGACGAATGCACGGACGGGCGAAAAGGGCAGCTGGTGCTCGGCATGACCATTTTGCGCAACGTAAAAAAGGGCGAGGCGCACTGGGAGGGCGGCGACATTCTCGATGCCGCCAACGGCAAGGTGTATCGCGTACGACTGACGCCAAGCGGCGACAACAAGTCAATGGACGTGCGCGGCTACATGGGTGTGCCGATGCTCGGCCGCACGCAAAAATGGGTGCGCCTAGAGTAGTCGTTTCCCATTGCGCCGGAACGACCCTTTAGGGATTGGCGGGCGACGCGAGCGCACTAAACGGCAACTCCGCTTTCACTAATATCACCGTGCTGGGTGCCCCCATCGCCACCTTCATCGGCACCGTCTGCACGATGCGTTGCAACGCTAAGCCGTGGGTGGCGGCACCGATCACGATGACGTTGACGTGATTGCCGCGCGCGTAGTCGAGCAACGCCTGCGCGACGTCGCCTGATTCGAGTACGTGTAGCGAGAGCTGGTGTTTTTCGGTGTCGACACCTTGCGCCCATTGCCGCAGCAATTCCAGATAGCGCGTGTGAACGGACGCTTCGCTTTTCGCAGCTTCAGTGCTGTCAGTTTCGGCGGGCGAAATAACGGTTACACAGGCCAAGCGTGCACCAGGCCGCGAGCCCAACGAGCGTTGTGCCGCCGTGCGCAACGAAAAATGCGTGGCATCGGTCGCATCCTTGAACGGCACGGCGACCATGACGATGGGCACTTCGTCGATCTGCTCGGCCGGCAGCGGGCTCGGTTTGTAGGACATGCCAACCGCCTTGATCCAGCGCTTGAAGTGTACGCGCCACGGTGTGCCTTTTATGCGGGTGCCGCGCTCGGTTACGCGAATCTGTTCGGGGTTGCCAAGCTCAGCAGCCAGATGCGCGGCTGACGGATATCGCCCCGCTGCTTCCGGTGCGAGACAGCGCAAAATCACTTCCTGCAACCACGGTGGCAAGTCAGACCGATACCGACGAGGTGGTGGTGGATCCAACCACAATCGCTGGCGCAAACCGCCGCTGGTTTGCGGGTCACCGAACGGCAATTCGCCGGTCGCAAGCTCATAGAGCATCACGCCCATAGCAAAAATATCGCTGCGCGGATCGCCGCGCACGCCGACCACCTGCTCCGGTGCCATCCACGCGGGCGAGCCGATCGCCTTGCGCAACTCCTCGGCGAGCAGATCGGGATAGTGGCCGTGATAACTCAATCCGAAATCAATCAGCACAGCCGTTCCATCGTCGCGAATCAGCGCATTGGTGGGCTTTAAATCGTGATGCACGACGTTTTGCTGATGCAGACTGTGTACGCCTCGGGCAACAGCCTCTCCGAGGCGGGCAATCGTCACCGGGTCAAGCGGTTGCCGGATTTCCCGCATCACATCCAGCCAATGTTGCAATGGCCTCGCCCGCACGTATTCCATCACCAGATACGGCACACGAGTCAGATCGCCAGCAGCGACAAAGCGCGGGACATGCGCGCCTTTGAGTGAGCGAAGAATCTGTTGCTCCACCTCAAAGCCGACTATGTTTTCGGCACCATCGCCGTTAGCCATGCGCGGTACTTTCATTGCCATCGGAAAGCCGGGATCGCGTTGTCCATTGGTCGCAGTAGATGCGTAGTGAACACTGTAAATGTGCGCCATGCCGCCCGAGTGAATGCAGGCGTCAACGACAAATCCATCGTGCGTCGCGCCGGGATCAAGCAGTTTCATTCGCCCCTTGCCAGTCGATCAGCAAAAAAGTCAGGCAACCCGGCGGCGCGAATCGCCGCGGCTGCTGCGCTGTGGTCGTACGACACGCGCACGAACGTAAGCGCGGATGCGTCGCGGTCAAACATGGCGTACATCGCCTCTGCGCGCCCATCACGCGGCTGGCCAACCGAGCCAATGGTGGCGACCCAACGGCGATGCGACGGCAACGGAATCGGCACGTCGGACGTCGGCATGAATTGCAGCAAATCGCGCCCTCGCCCCTGGTAGAAAAGCGTTTGTTCGTGCACATGGCCACCGAACACGTAGCGAATGTGCGCGCTCAAACCCACCGCCGCCGCGAGGCTGGCGGCGGCACCTGACGCGTCGTGCACGTAGCGCCAACGCTCGGGCGAATCGGCGCTGGCGTGTACCAGCAGTAGCGAGTCGTCCTGAAACTTCAGCGGCAATGCGTCGAGAAATGCGAGTTCGCTCACGCTCAATTGTGCATGCGTCCACCCGGCTGTCATCTCGCCCCGTGCGGGTGACGCTGTCGCTGGCGGCACATGACAGGCCATTTCATCGTGATTGCCTTTGATTGCCCACGCGCCCACATCCACCATCGTCATCACGCGCTGCACGATGGCAGACGGATCCGCGCCGTAGCCAACGAAATCACCCAGCAACGCGAATTGCGTGGCCCCGCGCGCATTGGCATCGGCGACGCAAGCGTCGAACGCCTGCACGTTGGAATGAATGTCGGAGAGTAGCGCCAGTTTCACAATGCCATTCAATGCGGATTGCAACATTCTTGAAGTTTGAAATGATCATACGCTAGCTGATTGCAGGCTGACGGTGGAGTTGTGGATGCGTTGACACAGGTCAAAAACCTGCTCATGGATCACGCTCGGTTCACTGCATGAGTCGATGCAACTATCTGGGCAGTGCTTTACGCAACGGGCGGGTGCATTCGCTGGAGCGTCTCAAAATTAGGGCGGGCGAACTCTACAACGCCAGCGCTACAGGGCGCCTCTAATAATTCATTTATTGGGCGCATTGCGTTGTCGCGCGGTGCTCGCGCTTTTGGCAAATGAGCTGACGGATCAGAGTGTACGCTGCGGTTGCTGCGGTTGCTGCGCTCCGGGCTCCTGGCACTGCATCCCCAAAAACGAACTATTAGAGATGCCCCTTAGTCCCTCGTTCCAATTCCAATTGGGCATCGCCAAAAATTCATTGGTGAGGTGCCCTGAAGGCCGCAGAGCAAGTCACAACCGCTTTCGCCGCTGAGCACCGCTCCATTGGGGGGGGCTGCCTGATTATCAATTGTCGCAAAATAGCCCTATCGATTTCCAGTCCGCGCACGTTATAGCGTTCAACGCCAAGCGGTTGGCTTCGCCACGCGCCGATAATGCAACTGCCGCCCGCGATACGCGCTGCCATCATGCAGCGGCGCATTGATCTGCGTCTCGGACAGCGCAAATCCGTTGTCTGCCATGTGTCGGTGAAACGGCGTACGGTTGGCGCGATTGGGATCGATGATGAGCACTTCACACGCGGCGTTGGCGTGCAATTGAATGAAGCTCGCAAGCTGCAACGGATGGCTACGCTCATAGAGAACATCGCCGCCAATGATCAGATCAAAGCTTCCCAGCGCGAGATTTTTGCGGCCCCAGTTTCCGGTTTGATATTTGAGCTTGGGCAGTTCGTTCAGCAGCAGATTGGCCTTAAGAAAAGTCTCCGCCAAGGGATGGTGATCGCTCGCCGTAATATCGCCGTGCCGCCGATGCACCACCATGCTGGCAAGCGCGAGGCCGCAGCCGATTTCAAGCACAGTAAGCCCGCCGATTTCCCACACCTGCATGAGATCAGCGAGCTTCTCCGACGATGGCCACAGCTGCCCGAACAGCGGCCAGGTTGCCGCCGAAATACCGGCGGCAGCGGCCTCGCCCAACGGGTCGGAAAACTGCTGTCGATCCAGCAGCGAACGCACCGTCATATCCGCGCCCCCAGTAACGGAAACGCGTTGCGTACGCACAAGATAGCCGGGCATGGAGAACAATGCTTTCATACGAGGTGCATGCTCCGGAAATCGCCTTTCGCAGGTCGTTGCGAACACGTGGGTGAGCAGCCCAGCAGGCCAGCGGACATGAGATTAAATCAACTGAGCCAGGTTAGCACGCCGGGAGTTAGCGATGGCGCCACTGTATATCTTGCAGCGAAGTCCGGGCGAGACAACGTGCAACTTGCTAACCGTTCGCCCGGTGAGTGTCGGCGAATCTGTCAGGTCACTTTCATCGTGATTTTGGCTCGCTTCAGCTAGCTCGCGCGCAATCTCGGCACCGAATAGAAACACCGCCGCTGAGTAATACAACCACATCAAAATCACTGCAAGACTTCCCGCCGCCCCGAACACGTCGGTCGTCCCCATATTGGTCAGATACACACTGAATAAACTCTTGCCAAGTACGAATAGTCCCGAAGCACATGCCGCGCCAATCAGCGCAGCTTTGAACGAGACCGTGGTGTCGGGCAACACGCGCAGCAGCACAGTAAAACTGACCGTCAACAGCACCAGACTAACGCCTTTTTCCATCGCCAGAAACAGTCTTGTCGCGCGTGCGTCGGCGGGATCGGTGAATACCGCGTGCTGAAGCGCCGCCACGCCCGTATCTACGGCTAGCAAAATGATGAGCAGGAACGCCAGACCAGAGACCAGCGCAAACGACAACAGTCGCGCCCGCACGATGGCCAAGGTTGAATGCAACAGCGGAATATCGGTCGATGGCGTCGCAATAAAAATCGTGTTCAACGCAGCTTTCAATTCGGCGAAAGTCACCGACGCACCGATCACAATCACGATTACTGAAATCCACGTTGCGCCGGTCGACGCGCGCGACTTCCACGCGCTCTGCACGGCCATTTGCACGAACGCTGCGGCCTCGGGGCCGACCACCTGCCGCAGCTGGCCGTACAACTGGCCCGAGGTCGCGTCCGCGCCAAAAAAATAGCCCGCGAGCGCAATGATCACCAACAACATCGGTGCCAGCGAGAACATCGCGTAGAACGCGAGCGCGGCAGACAGCGCGCTGCAACGGTGCTCAATCCAGCCCAAAAGCGCGCGCCAGAAAGTGCCGCCACCCGCTTCTGTCATGCGGCGCGCGCGAGCCCATCGCGACGCCGGTGGCCCGAGCGGATACAGGGATGCGAGGCTGGATTTGCTCATGACGGGTGAATCACCCGGTCAGCCGCGCAACAAGCGCACAGCCCAAGTGCCGCCGACCGCCGCAAGCGCCGTAATGAACGTGCCCCAGGCAATGTCGAGCATCGCAACCTTGACCGGCCAACCATTTATGGTCGCGAGATTGGTGAGGTCGTAAGTGCAATACGCAATGAAGCCGAGCAGCGCGCCGAGGCACGCCGCGCGTAACAAGTCGCCGTTAGCAACCGCAGGCATCACGGCAAACGCGACGATCCCCACGATGTAAATCAGATAAAAGGCAACCGCCGGAACCAGCGCCACATCGGTTCGCATCAGGGACCCCAATTCCGCACGATACAAACGCCCCACCACCAGCCAAAGCCAGAGCACGTCGAGCACCGAAAGCACTAAAGCAGCGCCGCCATAGGCAGCGGCATAAACGGAGAAAGTTGGATTCATGAGGGTTGGAGGAAGTTAAACCGTACCGATTTATTTTGCAACCGTGCGATTGTTCCAATGAAATCGTTGAAACAATTTACCGCTTACTTCGGGGAAGGTTAACTGAATCACTCAACGTCGTCTGTCGTACCCAACGATGACCGGATGTCGGCTAACACCTACAGGGTCTGATGAGTTTAAAACGCCCGCCCTCGCCACAAATTTCATTACATGATCCTCCCACGTGAATATCTAAATACACCTCCCAACCGATGCATCCCATCATCCAGATCAAACCGCTCGACTTTCCGTGGGAAACCATCGATCCGTTTCTGTTTTGCGCGTGTCACGACGACGCCTGTCCAGAGGCCAACGCGCAGATGCGGCCCAATGTGCCGCTCGCCGGACGCAATATCGGACAAGACTTCAGCCGCAAAGACGGCTGGAGCATGTATCACGGTGCGCAGGTGCCGGGCTTTCCCGCGCATCCGCATCGCGGCTTCGAGACGGTAACCGTGGTGCGCAAAGGGCTGATCGATCATTCCGACTCTCTCGGCGCGACGGCGCGCTTCGGGCGGCGCGACGCGCAGTGGCTCACCGCGGGCGCGGGCATCGTGCATTCGGAAATGTTTCCTCTGCTCCAAAGAACCACCGCAAATCCGCTGGAGCTTTTTCAGATATAGCTCAACCTTCCCGCCAGCTACAAAATGGCCAAGCCGCACTTCACCATGTTCTGGTCGGAGAACATTCCGCGCCGCATTGATCGCGATGATCAGGGTGGCGAGACTGAGGTCGCGATCATTGCCGGTGCGCTCGCTGATGCTGACGCACCGCTATCGCTGCCGCCCGACTCGTGGGCCGCGCGAGCAGACGCTGACGTCGCCATCTGGACAGTTCGATTGGCTCCCGGCGCAACGTGGACGCTGCCTGCAGCGACAGGTGTTGGCACGCGGCGAAATCTCTATTTCTTCAAAGACAAATCGGTGAACGTAGCCGGTGAAGAAGTCGTCGGCAGCAGTGCCATTGAACTCAACGCCAATGCAGCCGTTGCGCTGGTGAACGGCGACGAAGGCAGCGAAATCCTGCCGCTGCAAGGTCGCCGCATCGCCGAACCCGTCGCGCAATACGGCCCGTTCGTCATGAACACTCAGGCCGAAATCGCACAGTCGATGCAGGACTACCGCCGCACGCAATTCGGCGGCTGGACGTGGGCAGACGGCGCGCCCGTGCATGGGCACGATCCTGCGCGATTTGCGAAGCATCCGAGTGGGCGGGAAGCGCGGCCTGAGAGCAAGTAGCCGCTTCAGAAATGAAAAGCCCCGCAGCATTTTCATTGGCAGGGCTTTAAATTTGGTGGCGCTTCAGGGATTCGAACCCCGGACCTGTGGATTATGATTCCATCGCTCTAACCGACTGAGCTAAAGCGCCGTTTCACTTGCGGTTTTTTGTTTTTTTTAGTGAAGCCCTCTATTTTGGCGGAACTGGCGCAGGTTGTCAAAACTGAGCGCGAATTGACGCTTGCGTGCTGCTGATTTTCTGATCAGCTTTTCGCTGCAATGGCGTTTTTACGGGGGCTATCGGTCAATTTTATGTTTTATCGACTATCGATTGTTTCGCGCTTTAGCCCCGATGGAATAAGGCTTGCAGCGAATAGTTGATCAAGGCTAATTAGCCGCGAACTTCGCGCGAATCGATTCCACGCGTTGCCGGTTTACGGCGAAGTCTCGCTTACCCAGGCGTGATGCGGAGCGAACATGAATCACACCATCGGTGGCGTCAACGCGAGCCTCGAAGTCATCGGTATAGCGCATGGTTTTGCTTTTGAATTCAGCGCACAGATAGGCGTCGTTGGCTTCCGTTAGCGTCGCGCCTTCCATTGCTTTCACGATGGCGGTGAGCTTCGCCATTGCGGCCTTCGCGTCGCCTGTAAACGCGATGGGGGCGACGTACGCGGGATGCGTTGAAGCAACGCCATCGCTGACCACGCTATTTGGCGTTTGCTTGGGGCTAGCGAGTTTGCCGTCCTTGATTCCGAGGGTTGAAGGACGACCGCCGTACCACATGGAATCTTCGCGTTTCGTGAGGTTGACGACGACCACCCACAACAAAAACGCGGCGATAACAAATAGAAGAACGAGGGCGAGAACGCGAATGACGAGCATGATGGGGTTCCTGAGTTTTGGGCTTTGTGGTGTGATCATGGGCATCGCGCGGCGATCAGGCGTTGCGCAAATTCGATGAAACCTGCGCCGCATTCGGCGTCGGTCACGTAGGCGGGCGGCGTGTGAATTTTATCGAGACTGCCGCGCACATTGGCGACGCCGACCGAGGTCGGGATGGCAGCGAAGAGTGATGCATCGTTCGGTGAATCGCCGATGAATGCTGCACGAATAGGCACTGTTTCACGATCCATCGCGAATGCGTATTGCATGAGCGGGTAGACGCCGTCAGCCTTGTGGTTCTCGGGCTTGTAAGCGTGGATGTGGATGCTGCTGACTGCCGTTTGGTAGCCTTCGGTGCGCATCCATGCGGCGATTTCGGCGACGACTTCAGGGCTTACGTTGTGCGATTGTTCTGCGTAGTCGATGGCTAAATCGGTAAGGCGGTACGGCTGGTCGGCGCTGACGCGGACTTGCGGGTATTTCGTCGCGATTGCGTCGCCCAGGGTGCGTAATTTTTCGATGTAACCGGTGCCGCGATGTTCGCTGTGGATGACTTGTTGCACGGCTATGCCCGCTGCATTTTTCCACGCGATAACGCCGCCGTTTTCAGTCACGCAGGCCTTTATCGGCCACGTTGAAAGCATGACGTTGCCCCAGCCGGAAGGTCGACCTGTAACGGGGACGGCGGTGATGCCCGCGTCACGTAACGCGAACAGGATCGCGTAGGTTTCGGCGTGCATGAGGCCGTGCGTGGTGAAGGTTTCGTCTACGTCGAAGAGAAGATAGTCGATACTCTGCAGCGCTCTGTTGGGTAGCGCGGAGAGGGGTTGCATGCGCCGGTTGTCATCCTGAGCGGGGCGCGAAGGATCAGGTTGCATAAATGGCTGCGAAGATTCGGCAAGATTCATGTCCATCTGATGTTTCGCTTCACTCAACATGACAGGCTATTTGAGTGCTGCGTCGATCGCCGCATGAATGCGCGGCAACGCAGCAGGCGACGCCAGCAAATTGGTCTTGGTACGCCGCTGCAACATCGCCTGCGCGGACTGCGCCCATTCGTGATCGCGCAGATAAGGGATTTCTTTCTCGGAGAACGTGTCGTCGAAGACTTCACCCATGTCTTTGGCAGCGAGTTGGTCGGCGGCAAGTCCGTAGCGATTGACGAGACGATGTGCATAACCGGCACTGACACCGCGCGTCTGGATTCCATCGCATAGCGCTGTGAGTGATTTCGCCGTTGCGCCCGCTTGCAACGGTGTTTCCGTCCATGAGGTTTTCTTCGCGTTCGGGAAAAACGGAAGCAATTTCTCTATCGCGTGTTCAGCAAGCTTGCGGTAGGTCGTGATTTTTCCGCCGTAAATATTGAGGAGCGGTGCGCCACTGTTGTCGGTGTCGAGCTTCAACGTGTAGTCGCGCGTAATCGCCGACGGATCGTCGTCACCGTCGTCATAAAGCGGGCGAACACCCGCGTAGGTCGAGACGATGTCTTCACGCGTCAGTGGCCTACCGAGATAGGTATTCGCGAGGTCAAGCAAATACTGCGTTTCATCCTCGGTGATCTGCGGTGCCGCGAAGTCGGTAACGGGAACGTCAGTCGTTCCGATGAGTGAAAAGCGCTCGAAATACGGGATGACGAAAACGATGCGGCCATCCTTGTTTTGCAGGATGTAGGCATGCGATTCGTCATGCACGCGCGGTACGATGATGTGCGAACCCTTGATATGTTTGACGGTTTCCCTAGTGGCGGGCGTGTCGATGTGCGCGAGCAAATCCTTGACCCACGGTCCGGCGGCGTTGACGATGGCGCGCGCGCGGATGGTTTGCTCTGCGCCCGTTTTGCCGTCCTTGATTGCTGCATGCCAGATGTCGCGGACACGCTTCGCGCCAACGAATGCAGTGCCCACACGAATGTCTGCGCCACGCGCTCGCGCGTCTTTCGCGTTCTCCACGACAAGGCGAGCATCGTTCACCTGCGCATCGGAATAGACGAAACCTTCGCCAAATTGCGGCTTCAGGCCTGCGCCCCAATTCGATGACTTACCTAGCCCCAAATTTGCGGCAAACGACTTCGGCAACGTCTGCTTTTGGCCGCTCCAACCTCCAAGATTGTCGTACAGAAACAGGCCCGCGCGGAGCATCCACTTGGGCCGTAAATGCGGCTCATGCGGCAAGACAAACTGCAACGGCTTGATCAGATGGGGCGCAACGCGAAGCAAAACTTCGCGCTCGGCCAGCGCTTCGCCGACGAGGCGAAATTCGTAGTGTTCAAGATAGCGCAGCCCGCCGTGAATAAGCTTCGATGACCATTGCGACGTGTGAGCGGCGAGATCGTCTTTTTCTACCAGCAAAACGGACAGGCCACGCCCAACTGCGTCACGCGCGATCCCTGCGCCGTTGATGCCGCCGCCGACAACGAGAATATCAACGGGCAATGCGGAAGGCTCTGAGTGCTGCATGGCTCAATGGTAGCGAAGCAGCATCAAGCGTTTACTCGAATTTATCGGCTTTTGTTGGAGCGGCTCTGCCACGACACTATGAGAGCTAATCGCCGCAGCAGCAATCCCGGCAGCACCTATCATTCTGAATTCATTGACAGAAATTCTGCATTTCTGCTATTCTGCAATGCATGAACAGCACCCTTACCATCACCAGTCGCGGCGTTATCAGTTTGCCTGCTGCGCTTCGGCGCGCGGTCGGCCTCAAGGCTAACGACCAGCTAATCGCCGAGGCAACGCCTGATGGCATTTTGCTGCGCCCAGCGATCACGGTGCCGCTGGAAATTTATTCCGATGCACGCATCGGCGAATTTGCAGCCGGAGAAGCGGAGCTTGCCGCCGCGCTCGCTGCAAAATCTCCATCCGTTGCGCCAGGAACGACGCCAACAAAAAAGCGCGTCGCCAAACGTAAATCCTAAGCAGGCTCAGGTCGTCGATGCGCATTTTTTTGGATGCCAATATCCTTTTTTCGACTGCGCGCGCGGACGGCGCGATGCGCATACTGCTCGGCCTCCTTCATAGCCGCCACCACATGCTCATCGCCAGCCCGAGTGTCCTGATCGAAACACGGCGTAACCTTGAGCGTGAAGCTATCCCTGTTGCGCTCAGCGATTTGCTGGCGATTGAATCCACTCTAGAAATTTCCAGCCGCGAACACGGCGACGGATCAGCGACGCACACCGCTTGGCTACCCGCAAAAGATCGGCACGTCCTCGCCGCCGCCATCGCGTTGAAATGCGACGCTCTCATCACAGGCGACAAAACACACTTCGGTTCAGGTTACGGCGAGCGATTCGGCAATGTGCTGATTCTGTCGCCGCGCATGGTTGCGGAGACGCTGCTATGAGCTACGCAATACCACCCGTCATGGCCTCATAACGCTCGAAGAGAAAGGCTACGCGCTCACCGTCGTTCGCCCACGAGCGCTTGCCTCCGTCGGGCACATAGGCTGCGTCCACGGCGCGATCAAGCAGCTGATGAGCCTTGACCAGCGGTGGTGGCATGGCGTTGCCATAAAGATCGGCCAACGATTGTCCGGAGTAGGCCGCCCGTGCGGCGAGCACTTCGTCTGCTGCGGCTTCGACTGCGGCAACGAGCACTTTTGATTTCGAGTCAGCGGCTTGCTTTTTTGCTGTGAACGCAGGCGTACAGCTTGGCCACGGAAAGTTGTTGTAGACGATGCCGTTTGAATGGCGATACCGGCTTTCCAATCGCCCGCATACGTAACGCACCCATGCCATGTGCATGGTGGAGGTGAGGACACCAAAATGAAACGGCGTGGCACCGGGTACGCACGAACATGAATTTGCTACGATTTGGTTCGCGTCAAAATACCCGAACGGAATGTATGTACGGTTCTCCGAAGTGTGCAGCGGGATAAGCAAATAATTAGTGGTAGGCTGCCGAATTTCCGCGAACAAGGTCGGCATCGCGGCAAGCTTTCGTGTTGGAATCTTCGGGCTCGCGAGTCGAAATTCCTTTACCGCCTTTACTCGCTGTAAAACGCTCGGCAGGGAAGTGATGTCGGTCGCACTCGCCGAAAGCAACCACAGACACCAGCGGCGCTCGTTATTAAGAAACTCTTTCGCGCTGATGAACGGGCGAATAAATTGCGCAGCATTTGGTTCATCGGAAGCTAGGGCAATCTTTTCTTCGTCCGAGAGCAACAAAAAGCCGCCGTCGGCGGGCTTGCTTCCGTAGCACACCGCCGGCACATCACAGATTGCGGCAGCGCGATTGGGCAACAAAATGTTGTCGGCGGCCACCAGATAGGGATTGATATTGGCGACCATCGTGGTCGTCGGTTCATTCTTTATGTCGGAGTAGTTCGATAGCGGATTCGCAGCGCGTTGCTCGATGCCAAAGCCAATGATCACGCAATGCACTGCTGCCTTTCCCGGCGCATCGTTCATCCATTGAAAAGTTCGATGCGCGAATTGAATGTGCACACCTCGGCGGAGCATCTCTCCCCAGAGGACACCGACCTGCTCCCCTTGCGTGACGGAATTGGTAGAGACGAAGCCACAACGGGTGGTGCGACGCGCCGCCCGATCCGCTTGCTCGAAGGAGACGAAAATGTCCTCGATCCCCGAGGTATCAACTTTGCTGGCTTTAGTCGTTTTGCGTTTCGTTAACGGCGCATTTGAATCGCCCTCAAGACCGAAGCGTGTGTCCTGAAAGTTCGCCTTGCTCGGACTGGCAAATCCTTCTTGCGTGCCCGACAAATATTGCCCTGCCTTCAAATACCAACCCGCTACAAGATCGAGCACACCCGCTCCCTTAACCTTGCCGGTAACGAGATCCAAACTCTTTTTCTGTGCCACTGTTTGCATTTGCTTGCCCACGAACGGTGGGTTGCCCAGAATGAAACTGTCCTGTTGCGGCGGAAAGAATTTATCCCAGTCAATTTCGAGCGCATCGGCGCGCCGCACTTCGGCAGATTCTGTGAGAGGTATGCGCTTGAAGAATGCGCCGCCAAATTCCTTGCCGACCTCGAGGTTCATCTGATGATCCATGAGCCACATGGCGACTTGGGCAACCTGCGCCGGAAAATCTTCTATCTCGATGCCGTAAAACTGGTCGACATTCACCTCGATGGCCTTGAATACGTCGTCAATATGTGCTCCGAACTTGTCTGCGGCCACCAGCACTGCATGTTCAACACGGCGCAGTTCGCGATAAGTGATGACAAGAAAATTGCCACAACCGCAGGCGGGGTCGAGAAAGCGTAATCTGCGCAGCTTTTTGTGGAACTCGAACAGCGCATTCTTGTTGGATTTGACGCGAGCGAATTCAGCGTGTAATTCATCCAGAAACAGCGGTCTGATGAGTTTGAGAATGTTCTCTTCGCTGGTGTAGTGCGCGCCGAGCTGGCGGCGACGATCCGTTTTCTTCTTGCTGGCTTTGCCTTCGCGGTCGATCACCGTCTGGAACATCGCACCGAAAATGGCAGGTGAAATGTCGCGCCAGCGGATGTCACAGAGTTTCAGGACGAGCGCGCGAAGTTCGCGATTAAATTCAGGGAAGTCGAGAGGCTCCTCAAAGAGTTTGCCATTGACGTGCGGTAGCCGTGCTACCAATTCATCGAGCGATTTCTGGCGATCCGTTTCACGTTGATTCAACGCTTGAAAGATCTTGGCGAAAAGCGCGCCGAGGTCACCTCCATCTTCGGCGCTACGCAACTCGATCAGCGAACGAAATGCATCCGCAGGATTAAAAATTCCGGTGTCGTCGGCGAACAGGCAGAACAGCAGACGAACCAGAAACATTTCGAGCTTGTGTCCGGTATAGCCGTCGGCTGCGAGGGCGTCATGCAGCTCACCCATCTGTTCGACCGCATCGAGATCAAGTTCGGTGTCGGGGCGCGCCTGCGTCGTCGGGTAGCCGGCGATGAAGGCGAAACGCTCGATATTGAGCGCTAACTCTGAGAGCTTGAATTCGTGCGTTGTGTCATCGACTAGATCAATCACGCGAATTCGCGCATAGTCCGAAACGACGATGGTGTGCGGTAGCTCAGCCTTGGCGAGCCCCAGCGTGTAGTTGAGTGCCTGGTTGTACGCGGCGTCGAGATTTTTGCCGAAACTTTTGTGCTCTATCAGCAATCGACCGGGTCAGAACACGTCGATGCGTCCGTCTTTGGTCTGCGCTTTATCGCCGAGCTTGGTTTTGACGTGCTGCTCGTAAATTGCAAACTCAACCGACTTGACACCAAAGATCGCAAAAAAATCGTGCCAGAAAACCTGCGCCAGACCTTGCTCACGGCTGGCATTTCGGTAGTCGTGCGCAAACCGTATCGCGGAGTCGCGAATATCTTGCCAGATGAGGGGTTTTGTGTAGGCAGCTTCCATGCAAGGATTGTCACTTGATCAGTGCCCAGCATAAACGAGAAGCGAATGAAAAAGGCGACCGAAGTCGCCTTTTGTTGCGGGACAAACGCCGCTTACCTTGCGCGCAATTTGCGAATCGCTGCGAGCTGCGCCACCGCAGAAATCAACTCCGCCTGCGCTGCGGCAGCGTCGACGTCCGATTTGTTGTCGCGCAGCGCTTCTTCGGCACGTTGTTTCGCTTCAGTGGCTTTGGCCTCGTCGAGGTCTTTGCCGCGAATCGCGGTGTCGGCGAGCACCGTCACGATGTTCGGCTGCACCTCTAAGATACCGCCCGCTACGAAGACGAATTCTTCGCCACCATCGGCTTTTTCGATGCGTACCGCACCCGGACGGATGCGGGTAATCAGCGGCGCATGCTTCGGCAGAATGCCAAGCTCGCCCGCCTCGCCCGGCAGCGCGACGAACTTCGCCTCGCCTGAAAAGATCGAGGCTTCAGCGCTGACGACGTCTACGTGGAAGGTTGCCATCTATGTTTCTCAGGTCAATGTCTTGGCTTTTTCGAACGCTTCTTCGATCACACCGACCATGTAGAACGCCTGCTCGGGCAGGTGATCACATTCGCCATTGACGATCATGCTAAAGCCGCGGATGGTGTCCTTGAGCGACACGATTTTGCCGGGCGAACCGGTGAAGACTTCGGCCACGTTGAACGGCTGCGACAGGTAGCGCTGAATCTTACGGGCGCGGGATACGGCCAACTTGTCTTCAGGGGCCAGCTCGTCCATGCCGAGAATTGCGATGATGTCACGCAATTCTTTGTAGCGCTGCAGCGTGGCCTGAACGGCGCGCGTGCAGTTGTAATGCACCTCGCCAATGACCAGCGGGTCGATCTGGCGCGACGTTGAGTCGAGTGGATCCACAGCCGGGAAAATACCAAGCGAGGCGATGTCCCGTGACAACACGACGGTTGCGTCCAAGTGCTGGAAGGTCGTCGCGGGCGACGGATCGGTCAAGTCATCGGCGGGCACGTACACGGCCTGAATCGATGTGATCGAACCGGTCTTCGTGGAGGTGATGCGCTCTTGCAGACGGCCCATTTCTTCGGCCAGCGTCGGCTGGTAACCCACCGCAGACGGCATACGGCCGAGCAGTGCGGACACTTCGGTGCCAGCCAGCGTGTAGCGGTAAATGTTGTCAACGAAGAACAGAATGTCGAGACCTTCGTCGCGGAATTTTTCCGCCATGGTGAGGCCGGTCAACGCGACGCGCAGACGGTTACCCGGCGGTTCGTTCATCTGACCGAACACCATCGCGACTTTGTCGAGCACTTTTGACTCTGCCATCTCGTGGTAGAAGTCGTTGCCCTCACGAGTACGCTCGCCCACACCAGCGAACACAGAGAAACCACCGTAGCTCTTCGCGATGTTGTTGATGAGCTCCATCATGGTCACGGTCTTGCCCACACCGGCACCACCGAACAGACCAATCTTGCCGCCCTTGGCGAACGGGCAAATGAGATCGATCACCTTGATTCCCGTTTCGAGCAGCTCGGTAGTCGGTTTCAGGTCTTCCATCAGCGGCGGCTTCTGGTGAATCGCGCGACGCTCTTCGGTGGCGATGGGGCCAGCGTCGTCAATCGGGCGGCCCAGCACGTCCATGATGCGGCCGAGCGTCGCCTTGCCAACCGGCACCGAAATGCCGATGCCAGAGTTGTTGATTTTCATGCCGCGACGCAGGCCGTCGGACGCGCCCATAGCGATGGTGCGCACCACGCCGTCGCCTAGCTGCTGCTGCACCTCGAAGGTGAGACCGGCTTCAATGCCCGCGTGGTTTGCGGAGCTGTCGAGCGTCAGTGCGTCGAAAATTTTCGGCATCGCGCTGCGTGGGAACTCAATGTCCACCACCGCGCCGATACACTGAACGATACTGCCTTGATTCGTGCTCATCGTCTTATCCTGTAATTTCAATAGCTAAAAATAGGTCTGGGATTGGGATCAACCAACGGCCGCAGCGCCGCTGACGATCTCGGAGAGTTCTTTGGTAATCGCGGCCTGACGGGCCTTGTTGTACGAGAGTTGCAGCTCGGCGATCACATCTTTGGCGTTGTCGGACGCGGCCTTCATGGCCACCATGCGTGCCGATTGCTCGGACGCCATGTTTTCGGCAACGGCCTGGTACACCAGCGCTTCGACGTAGCGGCTCAGCAATTCCTCGACCACAGCTTTGGCATCGGGCTCGTAGATGTAATCCCAGCCATAAGCCTGCTTCTCGGCAGCTGACTGCTCGAATTTATCCGAAGTCAGCGGCAGCAATTGCTCGACCACCGATTCCTGTTTCATCGTGTTGATGAACTTGGTGTAAGCCAGATAAACGGTGTCGATTTCGCCCTTCTCATAGGCATCGAGTTGCAGTTTGACAGCGCCGATCAGGCGGTCGAGATGCGGCGTATCGCCAAGGCCGATCACGTGCGAAACGAGCGTCGCGCCGAGGCGGTTCATGAAGCCGAAGCCCTTGTTGCCAATCGCGGTGACCTGCACCGTTGATCCGCCCGCTTCGATCTCTTTGAACTTGGCCACCACAGCGCGCAGTACGTTGGTGTTCAAGCCACCGCACAAGCCTTTGTCAGTGGTCACCACGATCATGCCGACCTTGTTGGCACCCGTGCGCTTGATCAGGAAGGGATGACGGTACTCGGGGTTCGCGCCGGCCATGTGCGCGGCGATGTTCCTCACCTTGTCGGCATACGGGCGTGCGGCGCGCATCCGTTCCTGCGCTTTGCGCATTTTGGAGGCGGCGACCATTTCCATCGCCTTGGTGATCTTGCGAGTGTTTTGAACACTCTTGATCTTGGTTCTAATCTCTTTTGAGCCAGCCATGATTAACTTTCGGTGGCTTAGAACGAACCGTTGGCTTTGAAGTCTTTCATTGCAGCCGTGAGTGCGGTCTCGTCATCTTTCGGCAGATCTTTGCTGTCTTCGATGCGCTTGGTCAGGTCAGCGTATTTGGTCTGCATGAATTTATGCATCGCTTTTTCAGCGGCCAACGCTTTAGTCACTGGCACGTCGTCAAAGAAGCCGCCATTGACGCCGAACAGCGTGAACGCCATTTCCGAGACTGACAACGGTGCGTATTGAGCCTGCTTCATGAGCTCGGTCACGAGGCGACCACGCTCCAATTGCTTACGCGTGGCTTCGTCCAAGTCAGACGCAAACTGCGCGAAGGCAGCCAACTCGCGGTACTGGGCGAGGGCCAGACGAACACCGCCGCCGAGCTTTTTGATGATCTTGGTTTGTGCGGCACCACCGACGCGGGACACCGAAATACCGGCGTTAATTGCAGGACGGATACCGGCGTTGAACAGATCGGTCTCAAGGAAGATCTGGCCGTCGGTAATCGAAATCACGTTGGTCGGAACGAACGCCGACACGTCGCCCGCTTGCGTTTCGATAATGGGCAGCGCGGTCAGCGAGCCAGTCTTGCCTTTAACAGCGCCCTTGGTGAATTTCTCGACGTAATCTTCGTTCACACGAGCAGCGCGCTCAAGCAGGCGGCTGTGCAGATAGAACACGTCGCCAGGGAAGGCTTCACGGCCCGGAGGACGACGCAGCAACAGGGAAATTTGACGATAGGCAACGGCCTGCTTCGACAGATCGTCGTAAACGATCAAAGCATCCTCGCCGCGATCACGGAAGTACTCGCCCATCGTGCAGCCAGCGTAGGCCGACAGGTACTGCATGGCTGGCGAATCAGACGCCGTCGCAGCAACAACGATGGTGTAGGCCATCGCGCCTTTTTCTTCGAGCTTTTTGACCAGCGTGACGACGGTCGAAGCCTTTTGACCGATAGCGACATAAACGCAGACGAGATCCTTGCCCTTCTGGTTGATGATCGTGTCGATAGCGACGGCGGTCTTCCCGGTTTGACGATCACCAATGATCAACTCGCGCTGGCCGCGACCGACGGGCACCATGGCGTCAATCGATTTCAGGCCGGTTTGCACTGGCTGCGACACCGATTTACGGGCGATCACGCCGGGTGCGACCTTTTCGATCACGTCGGTTTCTTTGGCGTTGACCGGGCCTTTGCCGTCGACTGGTTCGCCGAGCGCATTAACCACGCGGCCAATCAGTTCACGACCGACTGGCACCGAAAGAATACGGCCAGTAGATTTGACTGTATCGCCTTCGGTGATGTGCTCGTACGACCCGAGAATAACCGCACCAACGGAGTCACGCTCAAGATTCAACGCGAGCCCGAACGTATTGCCGGGGAACTCCAGCATTTCGCCTTGCATCACGTCGTCGAGGCCATGCACGCGGCAGATGCCGTCGGTCACCGAGACCACTGTGCCCTGGGTCCGCACTTCGCTGCCAACATCGAGATTCGCGATCTTGGCTTTAATCAGTTCGCTGATTTCAGAGGGATTTAGATTCATTCTTGTCTCCAGAGGCGGAGGTAATTAATTCGGTTATTTCGG
>JAYVPF010000211.1:0-18642 GCA_043757535.1 Burkholderiales bacterium | reverse complement strand
GTGGCATAATAAAAATTCGTTGGGGGGGTAGCTCAGCTGGGAGAGCGCCGCGTTCGCAATGCGGAGGTCGGGAGTTCGATCCTCCTCCTCTCCACCACGTACCGTTTACAGAAAGAGCCCGCCAATCAGCGGGCTTTTTTGCATCTCAGCATGCTTCGCTTGAACAACAGCTTTTCCATGAAATCCATATTTTATTGGGGCTAGAGCGCCATTGCGTCTATAGTCAACATTACGCATTATTGACCTTCAGCCCCGATACAAACGTCGTTTCACAAAAAAGCTATACGCCTATTTTCAGTGTTCTATTCGCGCAAAAAAAACAGCCGCCTGTTGATCGTATTCGCCCGACTCCTGTGGGACGCAGCCCTTCCCAGCTTCAATAGGTCAGGCGCGCAACCGAACACAACACATCCGGTTGTAGATCATCGGTGCCTTGAAGGCTTCGGTCGGATAGCCGATAGGTGCGATGAGCGTCGTCGTGCCACGAATCACGATGATTCTGCAGTTGTGTTAATCGCCAGTCCCGTGCGGGATGACAGGATGATCGCGTCAGTGATGCGCAGATTTTCGCAACCGTCACGCGCGCTCACAATTGGCGTCGCTTCGCCACGAACGACCGCGCCGAAGTGCGCCATCTGACGCGCCAATGGGTCTTCGCGCGTCATCGCAGCGACCGACTCATCAAACGGTTTCCACCACGAACGGTCCTCGGCTTTCGCATAGGTTTTCAGACGCATCGTGGGCACCGAGAGCGAACCGAAAGTGCCCGCGATGACGTAGCAATCTTCATCCTCATAGGTCGGGTACGCCTTGTTTTCCTGCGCGGTTTGCTCCCAGCTGCGTGCGCATGCTGCGGTGTCGGAGAGCAGGAAACTACCCAGCGCGCCGTTGGCAAAACGCAGGCTGATCGAGACCGTGTCCTCCACCGGAAATCCACGAATCGCGTTCGACGAAAACGCCTGTACCGCGACGATGTCACCGCACAACATACGCAGGTTGTGCACCTCGTGAATCATGTTGAGCAGGATCGGGCCGCCGCCAGCCTGTGTGCGCCATGGGCTGTCATTGAAGTAGTGATCCGGTTTGAAAAACACGGCACTGCCCATGATTGCGACCAGCCTCCCAAGCGTTCCGGCGTCAATGATTTCTTTGGCCTTCGCCATGATCGGGCTGTGCGCGCGGTGATGTCCGATCAGCACCGTGGCGTTTTTTTCTTCAACGATTTTGAGCAGGTGCTCGCCCTCTGCAAGCGTCGTTGCGATAGGCTTCTCAAGCAATATCGGAATGCCCGCGTTAATGCAGGTGAATGCATGATGAACGTGAAATTGATTGGGTGTGGCGAGAACAATGCCATCGGGTCGCGCTTTGGCGATCAGCTCGTCCAGCGTTTTGAATAACGGCACACCTGCTTTAGCGGCGACGGCCTCAGCAGCCGGGGCGGGATCCACGATGGCCGAAAGCGTACAGGTGGGGCTCATGCGCAGGCACTCGATATGCGCGAGGCCAATGTAGCCCGCGCCCGCGACTGCGATTTTTTGTTTACTCATGGGTTCGTGGGTGCTCGTGGGCCATCGTTCGCGCCGACTGTTTGCATTGAATTCGCGTCGCTGCGGGTGCCTTGTTTGGGCTGCAATTTTGCCACCGCTGGCGTAGGTGCTCATTGCAGAGGAGAACTGATCGCTGACGATTGCGCGCGATGCGTAGTCGCCTACAATTGAGCGCATGGCAAGAGAGAGAATTCACCCCGAAGGAACTGACGCCACCTATCGGGTGCAGGAATCACTGAAAGCCCTGGTGCAACAGGGTGGCGCGCGAAAGACGTTTCGCCTGAAACCGGAGGCCAACAAAGCGCTGCAACAGCTCGTCCGGTTGCTGGATGCCGACACCGAGACACAGGCCGTGGAAACCGCGATCACGGCGTTGCGGGATGAAATGGAAGCCGCTGCCGTTGCAAAAAAACAACGCCAGATTCGCGCCGCAATTCGGCTCGTAAAATAGTTTTTGACACGACATTCGTAGTCGTACACAATTCAATTAACGGTTAGCCAAGTGAACGATTTTTTGTTCTCTCACGGCGTAACCCACACCGACTTAACGAATTGAAGGAGCATGTTCCAACCATGACAACCCAACGCAATATCAACACCCCAGCCCTGCCCCGTGCAGCGCGCTCGTGCGTGCTTGCCTTGCGTGCGTGGGTCATGAGCAATGGCATGCAGCGATCTACGGCGACTGTCGGTGGCTATCTCAGCGCACTGACCAGCCAGAAAGCTGGACTGAAATTTATTAATGGCCCCGGTGGCCAGACGACTCGAATGTTTGTAGCAGGAGCGCCCCTTACGTAGCGCGCAAAGCAGCAAACAGGTTTCACCCGGAAACCCCGAGCCGTCGCAAGACCTCGGGGTTTTTTGTTTTTTGGCGCTCATTTGCCAATTGAAATCTGCAACGCTCAGCTTCACCCGGCACCCACATCCATTCATTCGTATTCAGGACTTTTCAATCATGGTTTTAGTTGATTTCACATTGGCAGAAAGGTGGCACGTCTTTGGCGAATTGTCATTGCGCCCAGCGCGGAGCACAGCGCAGAGCGTACGCGCCGAAGCGGCACCTTTCGTGCCAGTAGCCACGGCAACCGCGACACGATCACTGCCGATCACTCGCTTCGTCAAACCCGTCGTTCCGCACGAAAGCGCGGCGCGGCGAGCGTCAGAGGCGGCGTTGATGCAGCGGCTGTTGTGACCCACGGGTCACGCACACGCAACGAACCCAGCGGACGGCTCTCCCAGCACACCGATAGCGTGCGGGCGAGTCACCCGAGAAGCAGTTCAAGGCGCAATTGAGAGCGCTTCAGAACGCCGGGCGCAACCGGCACTATTTCCGATTCGGCGCAGCAACCCGTGCGGCGGATCACAAAAGTTTTCAGGAAGGCGCGGTCATACCGTGCCACGCAACCGATCGTTGTTCGCACATCCAGAGCACACAGGAGTGAACAACGTAAAGCTCGGCTGAAGGACGCAGCGCCCGCCCCTCCTCCCCGTACGAAGTCACGAAGGGAGGGCGCTGCTCCCGGTAAGTTCGCGTGCGCTAGAGGTGCGGCTAGTGCGCGAGGTGCAAGTCCTCACCTGAATCATTTTTAAAGGGTGGCGCAAGCCTCCCACCGTTTTCGCGGACACGTGCATGAAGGCAAACCAAAAGCACGCGGCAGCGTCGGACGCGACGTCGCCGAAATCCGAAGAATGGCCTTAGCGGGCGCGGCATTTTTGATGTCGCGATGGTGCAAGGCACGTGTCTGCGAAACCGCTTTTGCTGCTATCAGCTTTTTCATGCAAGCACGTATATATGGGGGATAACGGCTATTTCATACAAAAGTCGACATTAGCCGATTATTAGGTTCTGCCCTAGCACGATGGCGCTTTAGCTAAAAAGCTATACTGCTACTTTCTGTCGTAAACCCGTCGCGCAATGACCACCGAAATCAATCTCCGTCGCCTCGAAGAAATCTCCCAGAACGCGTCGCGACCGGATCGTGGTTTGATGATTGACGGATGGAGTGTCGGGCTGTCGCCGGGGCTTGCCAAGCGTTCGCGTTGCGTCAATGCCTTCTATCCATCCGCGCGTTCATTTGAAGTGAATCTGTCCGAGACCCAAGCCGCGTTCTCAAAGGCAAATCTTCCTTGCGTTTTCCGCATCACCCCGTTCGTTGCCGACACGACGATGGACGCACGCTTCGACACACTCGGCTATGTCAAATTTGACGCGGCGCTGGTCATGGCGCTCGATTTGTCACTGCTACAAATGGATCGCGTGCGTTCCACGACCGCAACGTTCAAGAAGCAGGAAAATCTCTCGCTCGCCGCGTCGTGGGTCGCCGAGATGCGGGGCGATGATGCCCGCGAGACGGCGGGGCTGGCAGAGCGTTGGCGCTTGAGCGCGGTAGCAGTGAGCGCCTCGTTTGCGTTCGATGAAGCAGGCATTCGCGTCGCTCGATCCGTCGCGATCCGCGAGAGCGACCACGTTGGCATCTTTGATGTCGGCACGGTCACTACGAGCTTCAATCGAGGCTACGCAAGCGCGTTGCTCGCGACGCAGCTCAGCGAAGCTCGCGACACCGGCGCACGCGTTGCGTACCTGCAAGTGCGCGCCGACAATCCGGCACGCCGCATTTATGAGCGATTCGGCTTTCGCGGAACGTACGACTATTGGTATCGAGCGTTGCCTGCGCATGCGCACTGAAAGCGCGTTGACTTTGTAGGAGCGACTCCGCCGAGGCCGACGCCAGAGCATCAATCGGCGCGGCAAGCCCGCTCCCACAAGAATCGCCCATTCGGGCAGCGCGTCGCGCCCGCGCAACGCCCGTAAGCGCCTACTGTCGTAAATCGGTACAAAGCGCGCACCCTGCGGCTACCGGGCGTATGATTGAGCCATGTTTCTGATCACGCCTTTGTTACAGCGTGATGACAGTTTGCAAAAAGAGCGCGCAGCCCTGATCCATGCGCCGCCCCGGTCAATTCCAGCTTCCAGCAACAGCCGTGCGACCGTGCGAAGTAGTTCATCACCATGCTGACCCTGCTCAATATCCTCGCCGGCATCGCGCTCCTCGTCTGGGGCACGTATCTCGTCCGCACAAGCATCCTGCGCGTCTACGGCGCCGAGTTGCGGCGCTTCCTCTCCGTCAACGTCGACAATCGTTTCATGGCGCTGTTGGCGGGCTTGGGTGTCACCAGCCTCCTGCAAAGCTCAACGGCCACCGCGCTGCTCACCACGTCGTTCGCGGGCAGCGGCCTCATCGCCACCGCACCCGCGCTGGCCATCATGCTCGGCGCAGACATCGGCACTGCGCTCGCGGCGGTATTCCTGTCGCGCGATCTAACGTGGCTGTCGCCGCTGCTGATCTTTGTCGGCGTCATCGTATTTCTGTCCAAGCAGCGCACAAATGCCGAGCATCTGGGCCGCGTAAGCATCGGTCTCGGTCTCATGATGCTGGCGCTGCAATTGATCGTCGCTGCGGCGCGTCCGTTGACGCAAACGGTAGGCGTCAAAGCCATCTTCACCACAATCTCGGGTGATCCGCTGCTTGATCTGGTGATCGCCGCAGCGGTCACCGTGCTCGCCTATTCAAGCCTCGCCGTCGTGTTGCTGGTCGCGACGCTGACCGCATCGCAAGTGATCGGCCTCGACACCGCACTGCCGCTGGTGCTCGGTGCCAATATCGGCAGCGGCGCGCTCGCGGTGCTCATGACACTCAGCTCTTCAGCCGAAGTGCGCCGCGTGCCTTTGGGCAATTTCGTGTTCAAGCTCGTCGGCGCGCTGATCACCATTCCGTTCGTGTATCTGATCGCGAACTACGCCCGCGATTCGGGTTTTGGTGAAACTCAAGTGGTGATCGCTTTTCACCTCATCTTCAACGTCGCACTCGCCGCGCTGTGCATTCCGCTTGTGCACCGGGTAGCGGATCTGACGTATCGCTTCCTGCCCGCCGCGCCGACGATACAGGACGAAAGTCAAGCAAGACACCTGGACCCGCATGCCCTGCCCACGCCGTCCCTCGCGCTCACTTGCGCCGCGCGTGAGGCCCTGCGTATCGGGGACTTTGTCGAGCAGATGCTGGCCGCGCTCGGTCGTCTGATGCGCGACAACCATCGCTCCTCCGCCGATGAAATTCGCCGCCTGGATGATGTCGTCGATTCGCTCTACAAACAGGTCAAGTTCTACCTCACGCAGGTCAGCCGCACGCCGATGGGTGATCGCGAAAGCCGCCGCTGGACCGACATCATTTCGTTCACCATCAATCTGGAACAGGTCGGCGACATCATCGAGAAAAGCGCCAATGACGTCGTACACAAAAACATTGATCGCAACCGCAATTTCTCGGAAGCGGGCAAACAGGAATTGTGTGATTTGCACATGCGGCTGGTCGCCAATTTGCGCCTCGCGATGAACGTGTTTATCAACAACGACGTTAACGACGCGCAACTCCTGATCGCAGAAAAAGTGAAGTTCCGCGAACTCGAACTCGTCAACTACGACAAGCACCTCGGACGCCTCGCCGACCAGACCGTGCAGAGCATCGAGACCAGCTCGCTGCACCTCGATTTGATGCGTGACCTGAAACGCATTAATTCGCACTTCTGCTCGGTTGCATACCCGATTCTTGAAAGCGCAGGCGTGTTGTCGCAGAGCCGCTTGCGCGCGGTGGCGCACGAGCGCACGGACGTCACGGTTACGGGCAGCGGTAGTCAGCGGGTGTAGGGTGCGTTTTAACGCACCCAAATTGATACAAGCCAACGTGTAAAGCACAAATGCGTGTCGCGCGGAGGGTCACGAGCGGTGCGTCGAAAACGCTCCCTGCGCTATTCTTTCGCGCATGAAAGAACACCCCCGCCGCCCGCTCGGCACCTACGTTGAACGTCCCGTCGCCGAGATGCAGGCGCGTGCCGTCAAGTTCGCTGACCGCATGCATCTGCGCCGCACCGTCCGCGACTTCTCGGATCGTCCTGTGCCGCGAGACATTATCGAAAACGTGATCCGCGCAGCAGGAAGCGCGCCCTCCGGCGCCAACCAGCAACCGTGGCATTTCGTCGCTGTCAGCAACGCCGAGGTCAAGCGCGAAATCCGGATCGCCGCCGAAGCCGAAGAGCGCGAGTTCTACCTCAACAAACGCGCCGGTGACGAGTGGTTAGGCGCGCTCGCGCACTTAGGCACCGACCAGCACAAACCGTTTCTCGAAACCGCGCCGTGGCTCATCGTCGTCTTCGGTCAACGCTACGGTATCGATGACAACGGCGAACGCATCAAGCACTACTACACACCTGAGAGCGTCGGCATCGCGATGGGCATGCTGATCACAGCGGTGCATCACGGAGGGCTCGTATCACTCACACACACGCCCGCACCGATGAAGTTCTTAAACGAAATCCTGAAGCGCCCCGAACACGAAGCGCCTTATCTGATTCTGGTGGTCGGTTACCCAGCGGAGTACGCCACGGTGCCTGCGATTTCGCGGAAGCCGATGGACGTGATTTCTACGTTTGTCGAGTGATTCGAGCTGGGCACACTGTACCGAACCGACACTTCCCGAAAAAGTCTTCAACGAGATATAATATTGTCTCTATATAGACATTAATTCGCATATGAATCAAGCACGAAGCTCCGTTAGCGCCGCTGGATCGGGTTCGTCGACGCGCGTTCAAGGCAAGTCCAGCGGTACTCGGCGTAAGGATTTGCCTACCGAGCCTGCACGCGCAACGAAGCAGCTCATAGGCAAGTCACGCGTTGATAGGATCATCAGCGAAATTTCCGCTACTGAGGTTATTCAGCAGCAATCAACACTTAGCAAAAACCAAAGGGTACGCAACTCTGGCTCGTACTACGAGCTTCGTGCAGATCGTGTTGATTCGATCCCTAAGGTTGATGCGAAGGCTTATACGAACGCACTACGTTTAGCAGCTGTTCAGTCTCGCGACAACCCCGTCGCGCAGATTCGAGAAGGTTACGACTACGCGTCGATCACCCAACTTGCGGATGCTTTCGACACAACGATGGAAGCCACCATCAGCGTACTTGGCTTGCCACGTAGCACCATAAAGAGGAAGAAAACGGAAGATCAACCGCTTTCTGCGGCGATCTCAGATCAGATTTACCGCGCGAACCGGGTGTTCGCACGGTGCATGGATTTATTTGGCGAAAAGGACGCCGCTAACCGCTGGCTGCAACGAGAACACCTGTCGCTTAATGGTGCCACGCCATTGTCGCTACTTGACACGACGGCGGGGTACGAAATGGTGCTCGATGAACTGGAGCGAATCAACAACGGAGTCCCGGTGTGACCAAAACGATCTCGCTTTGGCGGATCGCGCGAGAAACCGTTGACTACAGTGCAGACGACTTAAGCGGCGCCGGTGCCGCCAAGACAGGCAACCGCTGGAATCATATCGGCACGCCCGTTGTCTACACGGCATCACACATTTCGCTCGCAGCGATTGAGCTTGCCGTGCATCTGGGTGAATTGGCGGTGATTCGCGATCTGTTTCTCATCAAGCTATCCGTACCGAAAATCGTCTGGGATGCAAGGCATGAACTCAGTATCGCCACACTTAAGCCATCGTGGTCGGCAGTCCCCTCAGGTCGAGCGAGCAAGGATGCCGGAACCCTCTGGGCAAAAAGTAACGTTTCCGCGCTCCTGGAAGTACCCTCGGTGATCGTGCCAGAAGAGACGAATGTGCTCATCAACCCCGCGCATCCGGACAGCGCCAAAATATCGACCACCGTCGTCCGCCAATTTTTGCTCGATCCACGAATGAATTAGTGAATCAAAACCGAGTTCATCGCAGAAGCCTTTGATGAGTAAGTCAAGCAAACAAACGATCACTATGGACGCCGAACAAGCCCAGTTTGCAGCAGATGTGCTGGCGTCGATTCAGCAAGCCAAGCGTGGCGAATTTGCCCGTGTACACACGCCAGAGATGATCACGGCGCGGCGTGCTGGACGCCCAGTGGGTAGCGTGAAGACGTCGACCAAGCGACCCACTACGCTACGACTGGATGATGAGGTGTTGGCACGCTGGCGTGCTTCGGGCAAGGGTTGGCAGACACGCGCCGCGCTAGTGTTGGCGGCTAACGCGCCTCCCGCTTAGCGACGCGCGCTACGCCACTCCTGAAACACCTTAATCGCTACGGGCAACACCGAGACCAGCACGATGGCGATCACGATCAGACTCAAATTCTTTTTGACCCACGGCACATTGCCGAACCAGTATCCGGCGTAGACGAGGGACGCAATCCAGAGCACGCCGCCAATAACGTTGTTCATCAGGAATACGGAATAGCGCATCGGGGCGACGCCCGCGAGGAACGGCACGAAGGTGCGCACGATAGGCACAAAGCGCGCGAGGATGATCGAGCTGGGGCCGTATTTGTCGTAGAAGGCGCGCGTGCGCTCCAGATAAATTGGCTTGAAGATGCGCGAGCTCTTGTTGGCGAAGGCGCGCTCACCAAAGTAGCGACCAGCGGCATAGTTGATCGAATTGCCCACGATGGCGGCAGCAATTAGGAGTGCCACAAGACCATGCAAATTGAGCCCGGCCAGCGCCACAATGGCACCGGCGACAAACAGCATCGAGTCTCCCGGCAGGATCGGGAACAGCACAATGCCCGCTTCAACAAAGATGATTGTTGCCAGCACGCCGTAGAAAAGATACGGCGAGTTTTGCGCCAGTACGGTGAGCTGTGCGTCGAGCGTTGTGAAGAACGCGAAGACCTCCGCGATCACGCCAGAATCTTCTCGGCTTCGAGCGGGTCTTTCGGAGGGCCTTCCGGCTTCACCAGATTTTCGCGTGAGGTGCCGAGCCAGCGCACCAGCGGGGCCATCACGAGTACCGACGAGTAGATACCGAAGCAGATACCAATGGTCAGCGCGAGCGCGAAGTAGTGCAACGTTTCGCCGCCAAAAAAGAGCATCGAGAGCACCATGATCTGCGTGGAACCGTGGGTGATGATGGTGCGGCTGATGGTGCTGGTAATCGCGTTGTCGATGACGTGATCGACACTCGCTTTGCGCATCTTCCTGAAGTTCTCGCGTACCCGATCCGCAATCACGACGGACTCATTGACCGAGTAGCCGAGAATCGCAAGCACGCCCGCGAGCACCGGCAGATTGAACTCCCAGCCGAAGATGGCGAACAGGCCCAGAATGATGATAATGTCGTGCAGATTGGCGATGATCGCCGCGACGGCAAAGCGCCACTCAAAGCGAATCGCGAGGTAGGCCATGATGCCTGCGATCACCAGCACGAGTGCCAGCGCGCCGCTCTCGAAAAGCTCTTTTCCGACTTGTGGGCCGACGAATTCGACGCGCTTCAATTCGATTTTTTCGGCGCCGTCGCCGCACGCATTTCGCGCGTCTGTAAGCACGCGTGTGCCACAAATCGCCTTGAACAAATTCTCGCTCATTTGCGCGTTGGTCACATTGGGAACCAGCGGTAGCCGAATCAGCACATCCTGCGGCGTACCGAAGTTTTGCACGATGGCTTCACCTGTTTTCAGCGCCTCAATCGAGGTGCGTGCCTGCGCCATATCGGCGGGCTTCGCGTAGCGGAGTTCTGCGACAGTGCCGCCGCTGAAATCGATACCGAAGTGCAGGCCCTTGTAGAACAGCGCGCCAACGGCAATCAGGAAAGTGATGAGTGAAATTGCGTTGAAGATCAACGCATATTTCATGAACGGGATATCGCGCTTGAAGCGGAAAAATTCCATGTTTGTCTCCTTTACTTCTTACGTTTTATTTGGACTCGATGACCGCGGTTTCGCCAACAGCCGCAGGCGCTTCAACACCAACCGTGGGCACAGCGACACCCGTGCTTCCGCCGCGCCAGATCGTGCCAATCGAAATTTTTTCGAGCTTTTTCTTGGCCCCGTAAACGAGGTTCACGATGCCGCGTGAGAAGAACACAGCCGAGAACATCGAGGTCAGGATGCCAAGGCAATGCACGACCGCGAAACCCTTGATCGGGCCGGAGCCGAAGGTGAACAGCGCGATGCCTGCGATCAGCGTGGTGACGTTGGAGTCAAGAATCGTGGCCCAAGCGCGCTCGAAACCCGTGGAGATGGCTTCCTGCGGCTTGGCACCGCCGCGTAGCTCTTCGCGAATGCGCTCGTTGATCAGCACGTTGGCGTCAATCGCCATACCAAGCGTGAGCGCGATAGCGGCGATGCCGGGCAACGTCAACGTCGCCTGCAGCATCGACAAGATCGCGATCAGCAGCAACAGATTCACCGACAGCGCGAGCGTCGAGATCAGGCCCATGATCGCGTAGTACACACAGATGAATGCGGCCAGCGCGACGAAGCCCCACATTACGGAATTGAAGCCGCGCTCGATGTTCTCGGCACCGAGGCTCGGGCCGACGGTGCGCTCTTCGATGATTTCCATCGGTGCGGCGATGGAACCGGAGCGAATTAATAGCGCGATGTCGCTCGTCTCACGTGTCGACATGCGGCCCGTAATCTGGAAATTACTGCCCAATTCGCTTTGAATCGTTGGCGCGGTGATGACCTCCGCCTTGCCCTTTTCGATCAGGATAATCGCCATGCGGTTGCCGACGTTTTGCGCAGTCACTTCGCGCAGTATGCGTGCACCCTGACCGTCCGTACTGATGCGCACAATTGGCTGATTGTTCTGTCCGTCGAACGCGGGCTCCGCGCCGTTGATGCGCTCACCGGTCAGGATGTATTGCTTCTTGACCAGAATCTGACCACCATCGCGATCATTCATAAGCTCGGTGCCAAACGGCACGTTGCCGTTTTGTGCGGCTTGCAGCGAAGCGCTATTCTTGCTCGCGTCGGCTTCGACCATGCGCAGTTCGAGCGTGCCGGTACGGCCGATCACGTCTTTCAAGCGCGCCGGATCCGAAGCGCCCGGCACCTGAATCACGATGCGGTCCGTGCCCTGACGCTGAATGATCGGCTCGGTCAAGCCCAGTGCATTGATGCGGTTGCCGAGCACCTTCTGGTTCTGCTCGATGGCGGCGTCGGCGAGCTTTTTCTTCGCTTCCTCCTTGAGCGTGATGACGAGGCGCAAGTCCTGCGCGGCACCATCCTCCTTAATCAGCAGATCGGCGTTGCTTTCGGTGATCGCTTTCGAACCTTTTTCACGTTCGACCGGATCGCTGAATTTGATCGCGATGGTGTCGCCCGCTTTGTCGACGCCGTTGTACTGAACCTTTTTCTCGCGCAGCAGGCCACGAATGTCGGCTGCGTTGCGATCAGCCGCGCGATCCAGTGCACCCTTCATGTCCACCTGCATCAGGAAGTGCACACCGCCGCGCAAATCGAGACCGAGCGACATCGGCTTCGCATTGATCGCCTGCATCCAGTGCGGCGTGGTCGATTCGTTGGTGAGCGCGATGATGTAGTTGCCGGAGCCATCGGATGAACCGGCGTTCAGGTCTTTCAGCAAGAGCGCTTTGGCTTTCAATTGCGCATCGCTGTCACCCCGAGCGAAGCGCACATGCACGCCGTTCGCCGGGTCAAGCTCCGACGATGTCGGCGCGAGACCCGCTCCTTTCAGCGTCTTTTCAACGCGTTCGAGCAGCGACGCATCGAGCCGGACGGATGGCTTGTTGGTTGACACCTGCACCGCAGGCACCTGCGGGAAGAGGTTGGGCAAAGTGTAGAAAAGACCGATCACAATCGCGAAGATCATGACCAGATATTTCCAGAGTGGGTAGCGGTTCATAGGCTTGAGCCCTATGCGAAAGATTGGATGGAGGTAGGGATGAAATGCATCACCGCAAATTCGACGTATTAAGGTCTAAACGCCATACTGCCGGGAGGCCGCCCTGTGATCCTGAGTCGCGCGAAGGATCACGTGGCATTGAGGAAGTCTTGGAAACAAGGACGACCGTGGCCTCGGAGATGATCCTTCGCTGCGCTCAGGATGACGAAGCTTCTCTTGCAGAAAATCAAATCTGTTTCAATGAGCCCTTGGGCAGCAGCGCCGTCACCGCATTGCGCTGAAACGCAATCTCGGTTGCGCCAGCCACTTGCAGGGTGACGTAGTTGTCGTCCAACTTGACGACCTTGCCGACGATACCGCCAGCGGTGACGCATTCGTCGCCCTTTTGCAGCGCTTCCATCATCGCTTTTTGCTCTTTCGAGCGCTTTTGTTGCGGGCGAATCAGCAGAAAGTAGAAAACAACAAAGATGCCCACCATAGGGAGCAGTGACAGGAATTCATTCCCGCCCGCGCCGCCGCCAAAGAAGGATTGCGCGTGTGCAGTACCAAACATGGGAGAAACCCTCATGAAATCAAAAAGTTAACCTTGGATTGTAGCGGGCGGCGGATGGTTGTCTGCGAGGACATTTGTCCAGCGACTTTTGTCTGAAAGCACCGTTCTATTGAGGCTAGACGCATAATTTCGTTTAAGTCAACAAACAGCCAAACGGGTATCTAGCCCTCGTTCAACCGATGTTTCAGTGAAAAGTTACTATTCGCCGAATGCTGCCGTGTTGCTGTGCTCGATCCGACTACGTCGAAGGCACCGCCAACTGCAGAAACCGCCGCACGGTAAGCGCGCCACCCAACGCCCAGGCAGCATCGATCAATGGACGCAAAGCTGGCTCACCCAACACGGGCTCAACCAGGGCAGAAAACTTGCGCTCCAGATCAACGTCAGTCAACGGCCGCTGCAACGAGCCAATCGCGTGCTTGACATGAACCGTCTTGCGCGAACCATCTTTCATGACCGCGACGGCGCGCACTTCGGCCTCGTCAATCGACGGATCAACCGTGGCGACCACCTTGCGACGAATCGCCACGACGTCTGCACGATTGACCAGCGCATCATCAAATTCTCCTTCGCCCGCTTGCCCGAACAAAAGCCCCGCAGCGCAGCCGTGATAGACGCTGAACTTCGCCTCCAGGCCGTCCTTCGGCTCCTTCTTGCCAGTGAGTTCAAGCACCAGCGAATGCACAGCGATTTCGATACGCTCAACGTCTTCAGCTATCACGCCCGCAGCACGAAGCTGCGCGCAGGCGTCAATCGCCGGGTGAATCACGATGCCGCAGGCGAAAGGCTTGTACGTGTTGAATGAGATTTCGAAGCGCGAGCCCAGTTCATCGGTGATTTCGCTCCAGTCGCACTTGGTCGACGCCACCTGCATGAAACCGCGCGGCGCTTCCAGAGCGCGCTTACTCGCGGTGAAGCCCTCGCGCGCCAGCAAAGCCGCGAGCAGGCCCGCGCGAGCGGCTGCGCCTGGGTGAAACGGCTTGGTCATGGTGCCGAATTGTTCGCGCAAGCCGACCGGCGTGGACGCCGCAATGCCGAGCGCCATTTGCGTGTGATCGGCATCGAGGCCGAGCAGGCGCGAACACGCCGCCGCTGCGCCCAGCATGCCTGTCGAACCCGTGATGTGCCAGCCCCGGTCGTAGTGCTCGGGATACATCGCGTTGCCAACACGACAGGCGACGTCGATGCCCAGCACCAGTGAATCGATCACTGCGCGCCCGCTGGCCCCGGTGACTTCCGCCAAAGCCAATGCTGCGGATGCAACCGGCCCTGCTGGATGAATGATCGTTTTCAGATGCGTATCGTCAAAATCAAACGTGTGCGAGGTGATGCCATTGACGAGCGCTGCGCCCGCCATGTCGATGCGCTCTTTCCGTCCCAGCACAGTCGCTTGCGGTGCAGGTTGCATCACGGCCAACGCACGCAGCGCCGCATTAGCTGCCTCGTGGTGTGCGGCACCAATCGCGCAACCGAACCAATTGAAAAAAGTGCGATGTGCCTCGTGATCAACCGCATCGCTCCATCCTCGCGACGGATGATTAGCGACGAATTCGGCAAGGATTCGAGTGACGGGTGGGGCGTTGTGATCGGCGGTGACTTGGGTGTTGCGGGCCATGATTTTTTTCTTGGTGAAGTAGGTGGCGACGAAGCGCCCGTGACCCCCTTTCCCCTCGTGGGAGAGGGTTGGCGAGAGGGGGCTGCCGGAGTGGGGTGCAATCGCATATGTTCCAACCACCGTCCCCCTCTCCCCAACCCTCCCCCACCGAGGGGGAGGGGGGCAAACTGCGGCGACTAGGTATTAATTTCAATATTGCGCTCACGCACCAGTTTCGTCCAGCGGTTGACTTCTGCCGCAATGAATGCCGCGAACTCGGCGCTGGTCATCGGCATCGGATCCAGCGCCTCACCCGAGAGCCGCTCACGCAATTCAGGCGTGCTGATCGCTTTATTGATTTCAGCGTTCAGGCGCTCGACGATGGGCGCAGGCATTTTCGCGGGACCGACGATGCCGTACCACTGCACGGCCGTGAAACCTTTGTAGCCAAGTTCTTCAAATGTTGGCGTATCGGGTAGCGCAGGATGTCGCTTGCTGCCAGTCACCGCGAGCGGTCGCAGTTTGCCGCTTTTGATGTGTTGTAGCGCTGCGGCGAGCCCCGGCATCATGAACTGTGTCTGCCCACCCAGAACATCGGTAATCGCAGGCGTAATGCCGCGATACGGCGCGTGTGTCGCCTGAAAGTCCGCTGCAAGCTTGAATTGTTCGACCAGCAAATGCGTGAGCGAGCCTTGCCCTGACGTGCCAAAACTGAATGGCGTTTTTTTCGCAAGCGCAACGAATTCTTTTAGCGTGTTGGCCGCTACGCCGGCGCTGACAACAAACACGTTCGGCGTGCCAGCCACCATCGCAATGGCCGTGAAGTCTGTCACGGCGTTGTACGGAATATTGCGCATCGCCGGATTGGTGCCGTGCGTGGCGACATAGCCGAGCATCAGTGTGTAGCCATCCGGCGCGGCGCGCAGGGTCGCTTGCGATGCGATGACACCGCCGCCGCCGCTCATGTTGTCCACGATGAATGTCCGTCCAAGAGCACGTTGCAATCGCTCCGCAACGGTGCGCGCAACCAGATCAACGCCACCGCCGGGAGCGACGGGTGCGATGATTTTTACGGTTCGTGTTGGGTAGCCCGCAGCCGGACTCTGAGCACCCACATCGGCTGCTGCAACGAACGCCAACGCAGAAATGGCTTCCGAAAATTCGCGACGATCCATAGAAACGATTCCTTGTTTTAGCTTGGCATTTTGCCGCGCCCGACCACGTCGGGCAGGAGTATTTCCCGAGAAATTGACTTGGGTCAATCTGTGCCGCGTGCCCTGTCGCGATGAAAGCGCTCACGGAACGGAACAAACTGCTTAACTTCAATCGCTTCGCGCATTTCTTTCGCGAGTTGCAGGTAGTAATGCAGATTGTGAATCGTGTTTAGAATTGCGCCGAGAATTTCGCCGGTTTTGTTCAGATGATGCAAGTAGGCTCGGCTGAAATTGCGACAGGTGTAGCAAGTGCAACTCTCGTCCAATGGCCGCTGATCATCGCGGAATTTCGCGTTCTTCAATTTGATGTCACCGAAGCGCGTGAACAGCCAGCCGTTCCGTGCGTTGCGCGTTGGCATCACGCAATCGAACATATCGATGCCGCGCTCGACCGAATAAACGAGATCCTCCGGCGTGCCAACACCCATCAAGTAATGTGGCTTGTCAGCGGGTAATTTCGGCCCAATGAAATCGAGAATGCGATGCATGTCCTCCTTCGATTCACCGACTGAGAGGCCACCTACGGCGATGCCGTCAAAGCCAATATCCATAAGACCTGCGAGCGATTCGGCGCGCAGCGATTCGAACAAAGTGCCCTGCACGATACCGAACAGCGCATTGCTATTTTCAAGTCGAGCGAGCTCGTCTTTCGAGCGCTGCGCCCAGCGCAGACTCATCTGCAACGAGGCCTGCGCCTGTTCCAGCGTCGCGTCTGCGGCAGTGCATTCGTCGAGCTGCATCACGATGTCGGAATTCAGCGTGTGCTGAATCTGCATCGACACTTCCGGCGACAAAAACAGTTTGTCACCGTTGATCGGCGAGGCGAAATGCACGCCCTCTTCCTTGATCTTTCTCAACTGCCCGAGCGACCACACCTGAAAGCCGCCGGAGTCAGTGAGGATCGGCCCTTTCCAGCCCATGAACTCATGAAGCCCCTTGAACTGCTCGATGATCGTCGTGCCCGGTCGCAGCCACAGATGAAACGTGTTGCCGAGGATGATCTGCGAGCCGATGTCAGTCAGGTGCTGCGGCGTCATCGCCTTCACCGTGCCGTAGGTGCCGACCGGCATAAAGATCGGCGTTTCTACGACGCCGTGGTTCAGGTGGACGCGACCGCGACGGGCGTGGCCGTCGGTGTTCAAAAGTTCAAATTGCATATCCTTGTCATTCTGGCTGCAGCGAAGAATCAGGTCGTGCGCCAACACATTTCGCTAAGTTTACGTAGCTCGAATGCAACGCGATCTTGCGTTCGGCTCAAGATGACAGATGGTGCGCAGTTCTCTGCAAAAGCATGGCATCGCCGTAGCTGAAAAAGCGATAGCGTTGAGCGATTGCGTGCGCGTAGAGTTCGCGAATGTGTTCATAACCTGCAAATGCAGAGACGAGCATCAGGAGCGTTGATTTAGGCAAGTGAAAGTTGGTGAGCAAGATGTCCGCGACTTTGAATTCGTAGCCCGGCGTAATGAAAATGTCGGTCTCGCTCTCATGCGCGCGCAGCTCGCCGCATTCGCGCACGCAGCCTTCAAGCGTGCGAACACTCGTGGTGCCGACAGCAACCACGCGACCACCGCGCGCCTTGCACACGGCAATCGCATCGACCGTTTCCTGCGGCAGAACATAGTGTTCGCGATGCATTTTGTGGTCGGCGAGATTGTCAGTTTTCACTGGCAGAAAAGTACCCGCGCCAACGTGCAGTGTGACGTGTGTCATCGCGATACCACGCTCGCGACAGGCAGACAAAGTGGCTTCGTCAAAATGCAGTCCAGCGGTCGGCGCAGCCACCGCACCTTCGTGCTTCGCGTACACCGTCTGATAGCGCTCGGTGTCGCCTTCCGCCGCTGCGCGCTGCATGTAAGGCGGCAGCGGCAATTCACCGGCCTCGCGCATCAGTGATTCGAAATCACCCGACGCAAGTTGCACCTGAAAAAAGCGGTCATTGCGACCGACAATTTCTGCGTCATGCTTGCCCGCAATCACGAGATGCGTCCCCAGCTTCGGGGCACGGCTGGTGCGCAACTGCGTCAACGCGAGCGTGGGCGACAGCAACCGCTCAACCAGCACTTCAACGACACCGCCACTCGCCTTGACTGCGCGCAATCGCGCGTTAAGCACTTTGGTGTTATTGAACACAAGTAGGTCGCCGGGCTGTAACAGCGCAGCTAGATCGCTGAACGCGCGATCTACCGGTTTTGATTCGCGTCCATCAAGCAGACGGCTGGCCGAGCGAACCGGCAACGGAAATTGCGCGATCAGCTCAGGCGGTAGCGTGTAGTCGAAATTGGCAAGCGAAAATGTACGTGTCTGGGGCACTTGACTGGCGCTCCATGAAGATCAAAAGAGAGAATGAGTCGTGGCATCTGCTCAGCGCAGTGGAGCCACACTCAGTGTTCGCAGCGATGTAATAACGCGAATTGTATTCGGCAACTAACGCTCGACCGTGACGCGCTACTTCTTGACCTCAACAGGTGGTGGTGAAGGCAGCGTTCGCACCGTACCAATTTCCACCGAACTGCTCTGACTAGTCACTGATCGCAACGCGGATGTTTCAACAAAGCGCTCCACATCCGACGCTAGCTGCTCGGGGGTGAACGCAGCCAATGCGATCAACACGGCAACTGCGCCAGCTGCACGTCCGGCGCGATGAACTACATGGGGAAAAGATAGATACTGCAACGCGTTCTCCCTGATCGGATGGTGTGCGGTTTTTAGTAATGCGAGTGTCGGAGAAACCCCCGCCTGCTGCACGCTGCGTGCGACGAATGGCCGATACAACGTCGCCAGTCGCTGGTTATTGCCAATTCGTACCTGTTCGTTGCGCGGGCACCCTGCGAGACATGGGCACCTCTAACAATTCATTCGTGGGGTGTATTGCATAGTCGCGCGGTGCTCGCGCTTTTGGCAAATGAGCTCACGTACCCGGGCGTACGCTCTGGTTGCTGCGCTCCGGGCTTCTAGCAGCCTGTCGGACTATTCAAGCAAAAGCGCGACGCAGCTGAGCGATACTTCAGTTCAACGAAATCAGAGCGTCGAGCATGTCGAAATTCATCGT
>JAYVPF010000210.1:0-4911 GCA_043757535.1 Burkholderiales bacterium | reverse complement strand
GCAAGATGAGTAACTGGCCGCTGCGAAGCGCTCGCGCTGATTCGGATACATCAACGAGCGCTCGCAGGGTCATTTATATTGTTAAGTGACGTGTATTGGGGCTAGGGCGCCAAAAATGAGAATATCGATAATTGTAAAAAAAGCACCTGGCCCCAATGAAATAGGGCTTTCAGCAATAAGCTGCTAGTCACTTTCTATCAATGCGACTACGCCCGAGCCAGCTCAAACACCCGACTCAATTGCGCCGCGCGCCGCGACGTGTCCTCGCCGCGCGCCTGAAGGTCGGTGATCACCGAGCGCACGACGTCGGCGGGCAGGCCATGCGCCACGCTTTTGCGGACGATTTCTTCGGACATGGTTTGATCGGGTAGACGGATCGCGGCGCGTAGGCCGATTTGCACGGCACCTGCTACCTGGGAGCGGAAGAAGGCTGAGCGATCCCTTGCAAATGCCTCGCGTGAATCAGGCAACAGCGGCCCGCGGTAGAGATCGAGCAGCGCGAGCGCCGTTTGCGTATCGCGCGCATCAGCCATTAGAGCGTCGGCCGCAGGCTTTGCGCCCGAGCCTGCGTTGACGTAACTGCGCAGCTCGTCGACCAGCGCGAGCGCCGCATGGGTGTCGCACCACGCGCGATTTAAGTCGAAACCAAGCTTGCCCTCGTGGCGAACGAGCAGCGTCGCATCGGGCAATGTTTGTCGCAAGCGCGTCAGCGCCACATCGAGCGAACGCATCGCCTTATCGCCTTCCGCCTCCGGCCAGAGCGCATCAGCCAGGCGCTGCGCCGCCACGGTAGCGGGGGCATGCGCGGCGAGGTATTGCAATATCTGCATCGATTTTGATTCGCCTTTTTTGCTCGTGTCCTGTGCGCCTGCGGCAAACCCGTCGACGGCAAAACCATCGAACAGGCGAATCCGCAACAGCCACGGCCAGCTAACTGGGTGGTCGTCAGGCGGCGGCAGTCCCTGCGCGCGAACGTCGTCGGCGAACGCCTCAGTGCCGAGCCCGTGAGCGAAGATGGCGGCTACTAAGGATTGCGTGATCTTGGGAAAGACTTGTGAGTGATTCGGTGGCAATCGACCCCCGCAAATGCGCAGATAGTCAGCGAGTTGTTCGTGCAAGGCGTCAATCGAACCACTGATCGGGAGCGCCTGCGCCGCACCGGCAATCGCGTGCCTGTCAAGCGCGGCAGTGGCGTCAATAAGCGCGCACATGCGCTCATACCCGAGCCGGTGTCCCGGCATTGATTTCGCAATGATCGTTACGTAAATGGCACGCGCCTCGCTCAGGCGGCGCAACCCGACCAGCGCTGAACCCAGACCGTTTTCATAGAGCAGCGCAATCGGCTGCGGCATCTCAAGCGCATGCGCCAGTTCCACGCAGCGCTGAGAATGTGCAAGCGCCAGCGAATATTCACGCGAGCGTAGCGCGCGAGTGCTCTGGCGATAGCGCAGCGCCAGCACTTGCGAGGCTTCGGCAGGGTCAACAAGGGATTCGAGTTGTTCAAGAATTTTTCCTGAACGCGTCTGGTTGCCGCTGCGCGTGGCTGCCTCGAATGCGCTTCGATACACAAAGAATCGTAGCCATTGCGGGATCGCTGCGCTACCAGTGAGCGCTGCTATGTCGGCAATCAATTGATCGGTCGAAAATGTCTTGATGGCTGTCGTGGCAAGCAAGCTACCCAGATAGATGTCTGCAAGCGCCATTGAAGTGCGATAGATCAAGCGGGTGACGGTCGGTATCGCAGGATCGGTGGTCTCCAGTAGCAGCACCTCGGCTACGCGGTGCAGTCGCGCGTCGTCGCGCGTGTGCTCAAACCACGGTGCGAGCATGGTCGCCGCACGCAGGCGGGCGCATGGCGTGACCGCATCGTCAAGCGCTAGCGTCACCAACACCTCTCCGATGGCCGCCGCCTCTGCCGCCTCGCCACCAAACAACATGCGAGCAACAAGCAGGCCCGAGAGGCATTCAATCGCCTCATCTTTGGACAAATGATCATGTAGCGCGGCGTGCAGTTCATTGATACGCGGAAATGCCCGTTGCATCTCACCGAAACCGCCCCACACCAGGAGGCCCGTGCAGTACACCCCCGACAGCGCGCGAAACTCGGCAACATCGTCACCTTGTGCACGCGCGGTTTGCGCAATCGCCATGAACTCGGTAAGCGCGGCGGTGCCGTGCATCTCGCGCACAACGTGTGCCGCCGCAATCGCCATCGGCAGTTCAAGTAGCTGTGTCAACCCAAGCGCCGCGCACCACGCCTCAACCCGCGCCACACCAACGTGCGTCGACAGCGGTGCCAGCTCGGCGCGCAACAGGTCACGCGCGGCCTCCAGCGCACCGGTCTGAATGAGAGCATCAATGGATTGCGCGGTGCTGTCGATCTGGCGCATCGTGACGAAGCTCATAACAGAATTGGCATCATTATCGCGGCAGGTTGGACGTTTCGGGCGGAATCATTACGCAGAGGCACCTGAAACAGGAAAAACCAGCCCATTGGCGAGCCACCGTCGTGTTGGCCGATGTTGCACGGCAGCATCATGATGAAACCATCGAAAAGACCAATCGCATCAAACGCTGCAATGCTCCAGAAAATGGGCTTTGTAATGGTTGTCTTTTTTTGCAATGCGGGCGTCGTCATTTTTTGTCTCGGTTCAACTGCGGGAAAAGTGTGTGGGACGCATCCGCCAGAAATCTGGCTTCCGGTTGAAACGTCGCAAGCGCCGCTACGGCGGGTCTTCTTTTTTTCCAGGAAAGTATTTCCCCGCGCTCTCAATGGGGCGCAGGCCGGAGTCAACCCAGCTCAAAACGTGTGTGCATTTTTTCGGGATATCTTTCCAGTGCATCCGCGATTCCTGGCAGGTCGCCAAATCCAAAAACAGCGTGTCGTCAGCGCCTTGCGCGCAGGTCAACAAGATGCATAGCGATGAAAGGCTGCTGACAATTTGTATGATTTTCATGGCGTGCTCAATCGGGAGGCGGGCTTAGAAAACGGGTGCGCTATACCGTTCGGACGATGGGCCGCGCCATTAGGGTGCCGAGGCGGAAAACTAAGCAGCAAGACGCTCGATTGACGGCGTTGAAGCGGCCGCAGCCTTCATCGTGCCTGCCAGCACACTATAAATCTCAATCCACGCGCGCTTGACCTCCGGCGTAAACGCCTCGCCCAGCCCGCGTTGCAAGGTGTCCAGTAGCGCTGCCGCCACCGTGTCGTAGTGCTGATCTTTCACGCCATAAGCACCGTGCCGCGCCCCCAGTCCTTTGAGCACCGGCATCAGCGTTTCCGGACGATCCAGGTTTGCGACAGCGACGCCAATCATGGTCATCAATTTGCGGCCTTGCGCTTTCATGTCGCCGTTGAACAGCAACAGAAGCGTCGGATCAAGTTCGAATAATTTGCCGTAAAACAATTCGGCAGCGAGATCCCGGATCGGCATCAGGTGTTGCCAAGAGTTTTGTACGAGCGTTGTTGATGTAGGCATAAAAATTCCTCTTTGTAGTTAGTTAGTTAGTCACTTGACTACGAGCCAAACGCGATCTCGCGTCAAGTGCGCCTCTCGCGTTCATTCGCCGCTATGCCGCTGCATAACAGTGATCTGCTGCGGCCGTGCGCATCACGTTTGCGATTCCGTTGTAGCTCGCGACCCATGCCGCTTTCGTTTCGGGCGTGAACGCCTCACCAAGGCAGCGATGCAGCGTGTCAACCAGCGCCCGGCCCACGACGTCGAAATGGTGATCCTTGAAGCCGCAGGTATCGTGCCTCGCACCGAGCGCACCCAGCGCCGGTAACAGTACCGACGGTCGATCCAGATTAGCGACGGCCACGCTGATCGTTGCGAGGAAAACTCGACCCCGATCCTGCATGTCGTGCTCAAAGAGCGGTCGCAAACAGGGCGAGAGTTCAAACAGTCGGACATAGAACAACTCGGCCGCCGTATCGCGGGTAGGTAGCACTTGCATCCAGGACGTTTTTACGAGGGTAGTGGCGGCGTTCATTGTTGGCCTTGTTTAAAGTGCGTGGCGGTTTCGGCTGCGCGGTAGTGACAGTTCATGCCCTAACGTTAAATCGCGAAACCCTACAAACCCCTTACAGAAACCGACGAGCTTTGCCGTGCAGTGTGCGACGAAACACGCCAAGCCAGCGCCATCAATGCGAGCATCAAAGCGAAGAGCGCCATGGGGTGATTTACCGGTATCTGAACGGCCTGCACGGGTGGGGACAGTACATCGTCGTTGAGGATGGTGCCGGTAGCCGTCGCGGTGCCAAGTGTTGCGTTAGTAGCGCTGCTGATAGTTACCGTGAATGTCTCATCGGGTTCTACCGTGGTGTCGCCATTAATGGTGACTGGCAAGTTGCCTGTGGTGGCACCTTGAGCAATCGTCACTGTGCTCGCGACCACAGCGACGTAGTCACTACCCGCTGTCGCCGTGCCGTTTGCCGTCGAGTAAGTGATGGTCACGCCGCCGACGGGGGCTGCGCCTGACAAAGTCACCGGGAAGTTCATCACGCTGGTGCCCGCGTTACCTTCAACGATGCTCGCGTTGCCGACGCTCACCACAGGTGGTATCGGTGCCGCAACGTCGTCATTCAAGATCGTGCCAGTCGCGGTTGCCGTTCCCAGCGTGGCGTTGCTTGCACTGCTAATCGTCACGGTAAATGTTTCGTCGGGTTCGACGGTGGTGTCACCGTTGATGGTCACGGGCAGATTGCCTGTGGTTGCGCCTTGCGCAATCGTCACCGTGCCCGCGACCACAGCGACGTAGTCACTACCGGCTGTCGCCGTGCCGTTTGCCGTCGAGTAAGTGATGGTCACGCCGCCCACTGGGGCGGCGCTCGACAAAGTCACCGGAAAGTTCATCACTTGTGTCCCTGCGTTCCCCTCAATGACGCTGGCGTTGCCGACGCTCACCACG
>JAYVPF010000209.1:0-18821 GCA_043757535.1 Burkholderiales bacterium | reverse complement strand
TCGCAATAGCCCGCTATTGCTGCGCTTTTCGGCTCGCGCTTCATCCCAATTCAAGGCGCGCTGCTTCTCGTTGATTTATTCAGCGTCTCCCTAGTGGGCATGGGCTGTCCGCGTTAGTGCTACCGCTCCCCTCAGCGCCGCTCTTGCGCCAGCTCAACCAGCCGCGAAACGAGGTCGGCGTAGTTGACGCCAGCTGCGCGCCATAGCTCCGGGTACATCGAGGTTTTGGTGAAACCGGGCATGGTGTTGACTTCGTTTAGGAACAGCTCGCCGCTGCTGTCAATGTAGAAAAAATCGACGCGCGCGAGTCCGGCGCAGTCGAGCGCCTTGAACGCCTCAAGCGCCAGCGCTCGTGCCCGTGCTGCGATGGCGGGCGGCAGCAGCGCGGGGATATGCATTTCGGCCTTGCCTGCGGTGTATTTCGTTTCGTAGTCGTAGAACTCGCTGTCGAACGTGAGCTCGCCGACGGGGCTGGCCTGCGGGGCATCGTTGCCAAGAATGCCAACTTCGATTTCGCGGGGCTTTTCTGAAGTCGCGGCTTCGACAATGACGCGGCGATCCAGCTCGAACGCCATGCGCAGCGCTACGCGCAACTCGTTCTCCGTTTTCGCTTTGGAGATGCCGACGCTGGAACCCAGGTTCGCGGGCTTGACAAACACTGGAAAGCCGAGCGCGCCGAGCCGCGCAATCGCGTCTTCCGGAGTGGCGTCGAATTCGGCGCGGGTGACGAGCTGGTAGCCGACCTGCGGAATGCCGTGCGAGGCGAGCACCGCCTTGGTCATCACTTTGTCCATGCACACCGCGCTGCCGAGCACGCTGGAGCCAACGCAGGGAATGCCCGCCAGCTTGAGCATGCCCTGCACCGTGCCGTCCTCGCCGTTGGGGCCGTGCAGGATGGGGAACACGACGTCGAAGCCTTCTGCGACCACGGCCTGATGCAGCACCAGCTCGCCGCCCGAGGGCGCGCTGCCGCGCTCCAGTGCACGCACGGAGTCAGGCGCGGGCAGCCAGCGGCCCTCGCGCGAAATCACGATGGAGGTGACATCAAATTTGTCTTTCGGCAAGGCTTGCAACACGCTCTTCGCGCTGTTGATCGAGACTTCATGTTCGCCGGATTGACCGCCAGCTAAAACGAGTACGCGGGTTTTCTTCATGGATTAAAGGGCATCTCTAAAAATACGTTTGTGGGGAGCATTGTGTCGTTGCATCGTGCTCGCAATCCTCATGTACCAGAGCGGGAATGAAGGTTGCTGCGCGCGCTGCGCCTAACACTGCATCCCCAAAAACAAATTTCTAGAGGTGCCCTAAATTGTAGGCGGCAGCGCGTTCACAGCGTAAGATTGGCAATGCCGATGACGTATGACGTAGAGGAGTGATGCGGTGTATGCACGATGGAAACTCTGGATGGTCTGTGTGGGTGTCGCGTTGCTCGCAGGTTGCGGCACGCGCTACGCGACCATGACCAATCCGCGCGGCGATGAGGTGATGCTGCTAGGCTACGATCCGGTCGCGTATTTCACCGAAGGCAAGCCAGCGCGCGGCAAGCGCGAGATCACGTCCACGCTGCCGGGGCGGACGTATTACTTCGTCAGCAACGAGCACAAGGCGCTGTTCGATGCCGACCCCAAGCGCTACGAGCCGCAGTACGGGGGCTTCTGCTCGAACGGCGCGCCGTATCGCATCAAGCTCGGCAGCGATCCGTCCGAGTTCGTGATTTACAACCAGCGGCTGTTTATTTTTGGCGACATTCTGGGCCACGAAATGTGGCTGTTGCATCGCGATGAAAACATCAACCATGCTGATCGCGAATGGCCCGCCATTGCCGACACCGGCTGGCGGCAGGCGTCGCTCACGGCGTTCGTAAGCAAAGTGCAGTGGTATCGCACGGGCAGCCAATTGCACGCTGAATACGAACGCCGAAATCCCGGCAAAAAACTGAGTTTTGATCCCGGTGGCATGGTGACCAATATTTTTGTCAAAAGCCCCGGCTGGCGGGCGGCGGAAGGGTTTGGACAACCTGTTTTGGGCGCACCGGATTAGCCAGCAGCTTTTGCGTGGAATGGCGTTTGCATAGGGGCTAGATTTAAAAAAAGCAATAAGTCGATTATGACAATAAATGTTACCTAGCCCCAATGTAAATGTCGTTACAGCGAAAAGCTGATAGGAAGTTGTACGACTTATTTTCCACTGTAAACGATGCGCTCGTCGAGCGCATAAAGCACGCACTTCGCACCGGTCGTCGTGCCGCCGCCTTTCGCTTTGCAGCGCGCAAGCGCGACCTCGGGAGAGAGCGCATCGTTCGCGCTCCAGGCCCAGTTCAGGCCGTTGGCGGACACCGCAAATGCTCTCGGGAGCCGAGCGTTTTTGAACTGTTCAAAGTCCCGTTTTGCGAGCGCATTGCGAACGGGCAATCGATCCGTTTGTGACAACGCAGCAAAGTTCGTCGTCGGATACTTTTGTTCAAGAAATTTGTACGGTAGGCTCGAAGCATCGGGGCTTGAATACATCGCATTCGTCGTGACAATGCCCTGCGCCAGCGCATGTGTCGCGATCATTTCGCACTGCTGCGGACGCGCGGATTCGGTGCCTTGACAGAGCAGGGTTGGCTGCGTAAATCGCGCGGCGACGGCGTCAGGATAAAAGCGCATATCGCCTGCGCGACGCTCGATATTGATCCAGCGTTGCATGAGTTTGGGATCGACTTTGCCATCCGTGTATTTCGTCGTCCAGCCTGCCAGATCGTCTTTTTTCACGGCAGCAAGATTTAATTTTCCAAAATCGTAGTGGCCGTGAAAACCAACGTAGGTCAGGCTCGCCGGGTAGTCGTCGGAAAACATCCGCACTTTGCCACCCAGAAACAGACGCGAGCACGAAGACACACAAAAGCCGGACACGGCGGTCGTCATGCCGCGCTCACGAAACAATTCTCCGAGCCGATAGCCTGTCCAGCTATTGCCGCCCATGGAATTGCGCAGCACAACATGCGTGATCGCAGGATTGGCTTTGAACGCATCCTTGATGCGATCCAGATCGCGCGCGACGACTTCGCCCGACAGCACAAGCGCGTTTCCTGAGACCTTTATTTCCATTGCAAAGGGTGAGGCAACGCACGTCGCAAGGATCGCGCACAGCGCGAGGCGAGGTAATGTTATTCCAAATAAGGCACATCGATTCATGACGGTTAGCGTAGCACCAAAACGGCGGCGTGATGCGATCTCGGCATGATCTGAAATGGGCTCGATGCCTATGTACTAACGATGATAAAAACAGTTAATGAAGGTTGCGTCAAACATGCTGAGCGAAGCGGCGTCAGCCCCCAACGTCGTGCGCCGTCTTGTTACCGAGAGTGGTGCCGTGATCGAGCGGTTGGCGGGCATCCTCTGCGCGGCGGATGTGCGCGCGGTGGTCACCGTCGCGCGCGGCAGTTCGGATCACGCCGCGAGCCATTTGGGCTACCTGTTGATGTCGCGCATGGGCGTGCTCGTCACGTCGCTGCCACCCTCGGCGATCACGCTGCATCACGCGCCGATCAGGGCCGTTGGCCTCGCGGCATTGAGTTTTTCGCAATCGGGTCAAAGCCCGGATTTGGTTGAAACGATGGCCACCCTGGCCACACGCGGCGCGATCACGGCGGCGTTTGTCAACGACATCGATTCGCCGCTCGCGCGTTCCGTGCGGTATGTGATTGACCTGAGCGCCGGCCCCGAGCAGAGCGTCGCCGCCACCAAGAGCTTCATCGCGCAACTGGCCGCTGGACTTCTCCTCTGCGCCGCCTGGGCCAATGATCGCGACCTGCTCGCAGCGTTGCCATCATTGCCAGAAACGCTCGCTCAAGCTGCAGACAACGATTGGTCGCCAGCGATTGACGCGTTCGTCGACGCTGATCGACTCTTCGTCATCGGGCGTGGCGCGAGCTTAGCCATTGCGGCTGAAATGGCGCTCAAGTTCAAGGAAGTGTGTGGCATTCAGGCCGAGGCGTTTTCTGCGGCCGAGGTGAGGCATGGCCCGATGGCATTAATTGAAGCGGGCTTTCCGGTGCTGGTGCTGGCACCACGTGGCCCCGCTCGTGCAGAGTTGATCGCGCTGGCGGATGATTTGCGCGGTCGCGGTGCGCGCGTTTTGCTGGCGGCATCGGGTCACGCGAACTCAGAGCTGCCGGTCGTCCTCGCGACGCATGAGGTGATGGACAACGTCGCCATCGTGCAAAGTTTTTATCCCATGGTCGAAGCGCTGGCGCGCGCTCGCGGTTACGATCCGGATCAGCCGCCGCATTTGAATAAAGTAACCAAAACGACATGAAGACGCGGGTTCTCAGCACCGAGCGTCCCAGTCTTGACCACGCCGATCTCGACACCTATTCGGTCGCCGCACTGGTCGCGGCGCTGGTGGAGGATCAGGCGCGTGCCGCACAGGCTGTTGCGCTAGCGAGCGTTGACATTGCCCGCGCCGTCGAGGCCGCTGTGCCGCGCATCAAGGCGGGCGGGCGCTTGATCTATGTGGGTGCGGGAACGTCGGGCCGTCTGGGACTCCTCGACAGCGTTGAGCTGTACCCGACGTTTGCGTGGCCATCCGAGCGCGCGCTTGCGCTGTTGGCGGGCGGCGCGGGCGCTATTTATCGTGCGATTGAGGGTGCGGAGGACAATGACCCGCAGGGCGCGGCGGACATTCTGAAATTGTTACCCACCGCGAATGATGTGGTGATCGCGCTCGCCGCATCCGGCACCACGCCCTATGTGCTCGGGGCCATGCGCACGGCGCGCGCTGCGCACGCGTTAACCATTGGCATGGCGAATAACGCAGATTCACCTGTCTGCGCGCAGGCCGAGATCGGCATCACGCTCGACACCGGTGCCGAAATCGTCTCCGGCAGCACGCGACTCAAGGCCGGGACTGCGCAAAAAATTGCGCTCAATACCTTGTCCACCGCCATCATGGTGCGGCTGCACAAGGTCTACGGAAATTTGATGGTGGATCTGGTTCCCACCAATGCGAAATTGCTCACGCGCGCGATTCGCCTGACCGCGCTCGCCACGGGCGCGGAAGAGGCGGTGGCAGAGACCGCCCTCAAAGCCTGTCGCTTTCGCGTGAAGGTGGCGATTGTGATGATCCTGCGCGGCATTGATGCGGATGCGGCGCTACGGCGCATCAATGAGAGTGACGGCGATGTGCGCGCGGCGCTGAAGCGTTAGGTGATGGGTGCGATGCCTCCCGCTCCGCGCCTGCTATCGCTCGACGTGTTTCGCGGCTTCACGATTGCGGCGATGGTGCTGGTCAACAACCCTGGTGATTGGGCGCACATCTACGCGCCGCTGCGGCATGCGGTGTGGCACGGCTGGACGTTCACGGACTGGATATTTCCGTTCTTCCTGTTCATCTGCGGCGTGTCGCTCACGTTTTCCACTGCGCGCGCGTTGGCTGTGGGCACGTCGAAACGCATCGTCATGCGCAAGCTATGGCGGCGCGCCGCCATCATCATGTTGATTGGCCTGACACTCAACTTTATTCCGGCATTCAGTTTTGAAACCTTGCGCTATCCCGGTGTGTTGCAGCGCATCGGGTTATGCATTGGCATGGCAGCACCGATCGTGCTTTTCTGCGGCTTGCGTGCTCAGATTGCGTTGACTTTCGGGTTGATGGCGGTCTATGCCGCTGTGATGCTGTTGCTGCCGATTTCGGATGCAAACGGTGTCGTCGCTGCGGGCGCATTGGAACCCGGCAGAGACGTCGGAGCGTTCATTGACCGCGCGTTGATGAGCGGGCATTTGTGGACGCAATCAAAGTCCTGGGATCCTGAGGGACTGTTCAGCAGCTTGCCTGCGGTCGCGACTTTGCTGTTCGGCGTGTTCACCGGGCGATGGCTGCAAAGCGCCTCCGCGCCCGCAGCAAAGGCGGCGTGGATGATGGTGGCCGGTTTGCTTTCGCTGTGGGTTGGCGTCATTCTCGACGTGGCGCTCATGCCGATCAACAAATCGTTGTGGACGCCGTCGTACGTGGTGTTCATGACGGGATGGGCGCTGTTGCTGTTTGCAGTCAGCTACTGGTTGATCGATGGCTGCGACTCATCGCGCGTGCGGAGGGGCGCTGCGACGGTTGCTCGTCCGCTTGAGATATATGGCCAGAATGCCTTGTTTATCTTCGCGTTTTCCGGCTTGATCGCAAAAATGCTTGGCTACTTCAAGGTGCAGTCTGATACCGGCACGCTGATTTCGGTGAAGGCGGGGCTCGTCGCGCTGTTGAGTCAATTGCCGCTGTCGCCGGTACACGTATCGTTGCTGTTTGCTGTGCTATTGAATTTGACGATGCTGGGTGTCGCAGCATGGCTCTGGCGTCGCAAAATATTCATTAAGGTGTAGCGATGAATCAGCGCTACCGGTTGTTCATCGTCGCATTGGGTCTGGCCTCATACGCCTCGGTTACGTCGCCACAGCATGCGAGTAGCAGTCAACAGCTACCCGCACCCCGCGAATTTCGCGCGATGTGGATTGCCACCGTTGCCAACATCGACTGGCCGAGCAAACGCGGGCTCAGTGCCGACCAGCAGCGCGAAGAGATGCGCCAGCTCGTGGCAACGGCGCGACGGCTCAAACTGAATGCGCTCGTGCTGCAAGTGCGCCCAAGCGCTGATGCCATTTATCCGTCAAAGCTTGAGCCGTGGACGGAGTATTTGTCCGGAACGCAAGGCGTTCCGACAGCAACAAACTACGACCCGCTCGCCGAATGGATTGCCCTCGCGCATGAGCACGGGCTGGAGTTGCACGCATGGTTCAACCCCTATCGTGCGCGTCACCCGAGCGCCACCTCCGCGCCTGCGGCCAATCACGTGAGCAAGACGCAGCCGCAGACGGTGACGACGTACGGCGATTTGCAATGGATGGATCCGGGCGAGCCTGAGGCCGCGCGCCATACGCTCGCCGTCATCGCTGATGTCGTGCGTCGCTACGATATCGATGGCGTACACATGGATGACTATTTCTATCCGTATCCGATTAAGGTGCAACCGCCCACAGCAGCGGACGGTACGATTTTGCCCGTTGCGGACGAGCTCCCCGATCTGGATTTCCCCGATGAGCCCGCCTGGCAGCGCTACAAAAGCAGCGGCGGCAAACTTGACCGCGCTAACTGGCGACGCGACAACGTCAATCAACTCGTGAGCACACTTTATCGCGCCGTTCACGCTGAAAAACCGTGGGTCAAGGTCGGCATCAGCCCATTCGGTTTGCCGCGCCCTGATCGTCGCCCGGCGGGCATCACGGGGTTCAGTCAATACGACAAACTCTACGCCGACGTTGAACACTGGTTCGAACAGGGCTGGCTCGATTATCTGGCCCCGCAACTTTACTGGCCGATAACGCAAGAGGCGCAGGCGTTTCCCGTGCTGCTTCGCTATTGGGCATCAATTAACAAGCACTCGCGCCACCTCTGGCCGGGGCTCTTCACGAGCCGAATTGACGCGTCCGACAAATCGTGGTTACCCGATGAAATTGTTGGTCAAATCGCACTTTTGCGAAGTCAATCAGGTGCAACGGGACACATTCATTTCAGCGCGGCAGCCATCGTGCAAAACCGGCGTGGCATTGCCGATGCGTTAGCTGCATCGATGTACTCAGCTGTTACGCGCATTCCCGAAACGCCATGGCTCGCTTCACGTCCACCGATCTGCATCGCGCCCGTTTCGGGATCGGCTGAATCCTCGGCTGGCGCATCGTCAAATCCATGAAGCCAACAACGCCAAAACAATTTGCACTAGGCATTGACGCGGGCGGCACGCAGACGCGCTGGGCACTGTTGGCCGTCGATGGCGAACGCGTTGCAACGGGCCATGCAGCGGGCTTGAGCGGCATGCAGATGGATACCGACAGCGGACGCGCGGCGGTGCAAACACGACTGGCAGAGATCGCCAATCAACTGTTGCCATTCACCCACGGAAGCGGCATTCTCGCGCTCGTGGCGGGAGTCACTGGCGTCGGCGCAGGCCATCTGAATCTGGCCAAAATGCTCAGCAATAGTTTGAATGTTCCGCTTGATTTGGTGAGCGTTGTCAGCGACATCGAGATCGCCTATCACGCCGCACTTTCTCCCGGTGAAGGCTATCTGGTCTACGCAGGTACTGGCTCAATCGCCGCCTACATCGACGAAGTGGGTACGTTGCATCGCGCTGGGGGGCGCGGCGTGCAACTCGACGATGCGGGCGGTGGCTACTGGATCGCACGCGAAGCATTGCGCCGAATCTGGCGGCGCGAGGATGAGTCGCCCGGTGCATGGCGCGAGTCGCTCATGGCGCGCCGTCTGTTCGAACAGGTGGGTGGCGATTCGTCGGTTTATGCCGCGCGCTATTTGACTGACCAAGATCGCGGCGCGATCGGGCTGCTCGCAATGAGCGTTGCCGCGTGCGCTGACGCCGACCCGTTGGCGGCGCAAATCCTCACCGACGCGGGTGCCGAGCTGGCGCGACTGGCCAATGCGATGTTGCAACGCTACGGCCACAAGCCGATTGTGGTCGGCGGTCGCGCGGCGCAATTGCACACATTGATCGAACACGCCTTGCGACGCAATCTACCGAATAAGCTTGAGATTGGCTTCCAGTGTCTGGAGGCGCACGTCGCGGCTGCACGGTGGGCTCTGAAGCACCAATTGAGCGCCTGATCGCTACAGCTTATCGGTAGAACGTCCAGGGTACTACGGATAAACACTGAAAAAGCAATGAGTCGACATATGACGATTTGATGTTCCAGCCCCTATGAAATAGGGGTTACATAAAAAAGCTGATGACCTTCTAAAGCAGTTGCTGCCGTGCCGCCGCGATCACCGCGTCTGGCTGATCGCGATGCGGCGAATGACCGCAATGCGGAAGCTTCAACAATTGTGCGTGCGGACAGGCGACCACAATTTGATCAATCTGCGCCATCGTGCCGTACTCATCGTTCATGCCTTGAATCGCCAGCACCGGGCAGATGATTTTTGGTAACAGCGCCTCAATATTCCAGCTCAGAAATTGCGGATCGAGCCAGATGTCGTTCCAGCCGAAGAACGCGGAATCAACGTCGTCGTGATAGCGTGCGAGCCTTGATTTCAGGTCAGTATTGCGATACGCAACGAGCGTCTTCGCGATGCTTTCGACGGAAACGGGTTCGACAAACAGGTGAGGTGCGAGCGCGATTACACCGCTGACATTCGCAGGAGAACTGGCCGCATAGATGAGTGCAATCGAGCCGCCGTCACTGTGCCCGAAGAGCCATGGCTTGTCGCGCGATACATCGATGTCGAGCGCGCTTAACAACGCTGGCAATACTTCGCACGCCTGCAACTGCATGAAGTCTGCGCCCCACTTTTCCCCGGCCTCGCGCGGCGTAGACCGACCGTATCCAGGGCGTGAATAGATGAGGCCGCGCACACCCACGGCGTCGCAAAGCTTCTGCGGGAAATCGCGCCACATGGTGGCCGAGCCGAGGCCCTCGTGCAGAAAAACCACCAGCGGTACGAGCGGGTCATGGCTGCCAATCCATTGGTACTCAATGGCATAGTCGCGACCCAGCGCGCGGACATTAACGTGGCGGGTCAGACTCATTTCGCTGCGTGCGCTTTCTCCTGATCGCGCAGTTTGAAGCGTTGAATTTTGCCGGTTGCCGTCTTTGGCAGTTCATTCAAGAACTCGATTTGTCGCGGGTATTTGTACGGTGCAAGTTTGGCTTTGACGAAGCTGCGCAGTTCATCTGCCATGGTGTCGTTTGCACCGGTGGCATCTTTCAGCACGACGAACGCTTTGGCGCGTGTGAGGCCGTCGCCATCGTCGACGCCAATCACCGCAGACTCAAGCACCGCCGGATGCTGCATAAGCGTTGATTCCACCTCGAATGGCGAGACGTATTGTCCGCTCACCTTGAGCATGTCGTCGCTGCGTCCGGCATAGACGAAATAACCGTCGGAATCGCGAAAGTACTTATCGCCACTCTTAGTCCATGCACCGCGAAAAGTTTCGTTCGACTTGACGCGATTGCCCCAATACATGAGCGCCGCCGAGGGGCCGCTGATGTACAGATCGCCCACTTCGTCGACGCCGGTGAGCACCTGTCCAGCGTCGTCACGCAACTCGATCGCATAACCCGGAACCGGTTTGCCCGTGGTGCCATAACGAACGTCGCCAGGACGGTTGGACAGGAAGATGTGAAGCATCTCGGTTGAGCCGAGGCCGTCGATGATTTGAGCGCCGAAATGAGCGGTGAATTTCTCGCCGATCTCGCGCGGCAGCGCTTCGCCGGCCGAGGAGCACATACGCAGCGCCACCTGTTCGCGTTTCGGTAAATGGGCCGACGCCAGCATGCCTGCGTAGCCGGTTGGCGCGCCGAAAAATACCGTGGGTTTCAAATCGACAAAACGCCTGAAACAGGCGTCAGGCGTAGGCCGTTCAGCCATTAATATCGTGGTTGCGCCAACCGAAAGCGGGAATGAAAGTCCATTGCCAAGTCCATACGCAAAAAATAATTTTGCGGCAGAAAAACAGACGTCGCTTTCGGTCAGCCCGAGGATCGGTTCGGCGTAGAGCTCTGCTGTCCAGTACAGATTGCCATGCGTGTGCGCGGTACCTTTCGGACGGCCAGTTGAGCCCGAAGAGTAGAGCCAGAAACCTATCTCGTCGGCGGCAGTGTCGGTGGGACCTGCGGCGGGGGTTTGCAGACCCAGCAATGTCTCCATCGAATGGCCCGGCGCGACGCCGTCGGTATCGTTGTAAGCGGACGTGCCAGAGCAAACAATTTCTTTCAAGTCGGGCGCGCCTTTTTGCGTTGCAGCGAGGAGCGTCGGCATCAACGCTGGCGAAACAAACACGGCCTGCGCGCGGCTGTGCCTGAGCATGTACGCGTAGTCCTGCGCAGTCAGCCATGTGTTAACTGCGACCGGCACCACGCCAGCGTAGAGGGCACCGAGGAACACGACAGGCCAGTCGTTGCAGTCGTGCATCAACAACAGGATGCGTTCTTCACGGCGAATTCCCATTGCGGATAGCGCTGAGGAAAATCGTCGTGCCCGCTCCTCCAGTTGCGCATAAGTCAGTGTGCCCTGATCGTCGATGTAGGCGATCTTGTCCGGCCGAACTGAATTGCGCGCAAACAGATGCTGCGCAAAATTAAATCGTTCGCTGGGTGCTGTGACGGTCGACGCGGGTTGCGCTGGCGTGTTCATTTTTGTTGAAGTGTCCAATGAGTGATGTATTTCAAATCGTTCGTGCTGGTGCTGTGCTGAAGCGCTTTCCGGTCGGCATCCGACCTCTCGCTATGGCGCGGAGCGTACCGGAATTTTGATCCAGCTAAAAAGACAATGGCAAAGCGGCAAGCGCGTCAATGCCGTCAACCACTGATTGATATTGCTCGCGGTCGATGCCGTCACGGGAAACGCGGATCAGCTCGGCACCGGTTACCGGATCGGTCAACAGCACGCTAGGGCCATTGCCCGCGATCCAATGACCCGACACGTAGTTTTTCAGGAGTTCGGTCACGGCTGTCTTTAATGGATGATGACGAGAGGGTTGAATTCCGACTGCTTTTGCATGAAAATGCTGAATAACGCATTTGCTCTATACGCAATATAATGCAGTTTATTATGAATTACAACATTTATTTCGCAATTTCCATCTGGCGAGGTCGCCTACATGCGCCGCGCTGAGCCGGAAATCACCGTGATCGATCAGCGCGATCCGTTTCTGGTTGCGCTGGGCGAGCGAGTGCGTGGCCTGCGTGCGCGCAAGGGCCTCACACGGCGCGATTTATCGCTGGCCTCACATGTTTCCGAGCGCCACCTGGCGAGTCTGGAGGGTGGCGTAGGTAACGCGTCGGTGTTGATCCTTCGGCACATCGCCAACGCCCTTGATTGTCAGCTCGCCGAAATACTGGGTGATGAGACGACAGCATCCCCCGAATGGCTGCTCATTCGCGATTTGCTGCGGCATCGCAGCGACGAGGATATGCGCCGTGGCCGCATCGCGCTTTCCGAAATTTATCGCGAAGCAGGCAGTCAATCGGCGCGCTCGCGGCACATCGCGTTGATTGGTCTGCGAGGTGCGGGCAAATCGTCGCTCGGCGCGCGGCTGGCGGAGGCGCTGGATGTCACTTTCGTCGAGCTCAATCGTGAAATTGAGCGAGTGTCCGGTTGTGGGCTCGCAGAGATTCACGACCTGCTCGGGCCGAACGCCTATCGCCGCTATGAACGCCGCGCGCTGGAGGAGACGTTGCAGCTCTATCCCGATGCGCTGATCGCGACGCCGGGCGGCATCGTTACTGACGCGGCCACGTTTAATTTGCTGTTGTCGAATTGCTTCACCGTTTGGTTGAAGGCGTCGCCGCAAGAGCATATGAACCGCGTCATCGCCCAGGGCGATTTGCGTCCGATGGCAGCCAGTGGCAGCGCAGCGGCGAACGCCAATAGCGAGGCCATGGAAGACCTGAAGCGAATCCTCGCCGGACGTGCCGCGTTCTACGGCAAAGCAGACGTCGCCTTCGACACGTCGGCTAAATCGCAGGATGAGAGCTTCGCGGCGCTGCTTGGCACGATTCAGGCTGCGACAAAAAACATGCAATAAATTGCACTTAATGCTTGACAGATTACAAAAATGCATAATAATGCGTGTCAATGCAGTTTCAATCTCACCCAAGGCCTCTCAACATGACCGCACCCGCCGCACTCACCGACGCAGTTCCGACCGCCATTGCGACCGTTGTCGCAACGCGTATCGACTACCGGACGGAGCCGTCGCGTTATCACCACTGGACGCTCGCGTTTGACGGTGCTGTGGCCACGCTGTCGATCAACATTGACGAAAACGCGGGCTTGAAGCCGGGTTACAAATTGAAGCTCAACAGCTACGACCTCGGCGTCGATATCGAGCTGCACGATGCGATCAATCGCATCCGCTTTGAGCATCCGGAAGTGCGCACCGTGGTGGTGACCAGTGCACGGGATCGTATTTTTTGTTCGGGTGCGAACATCTTTATGTTGGGCGTTTCGAGCCACGGCTGGAAGGTCAATTTCTGCAAATTCACTAACGAGACGAGGAATGGCCTGGAAGATTCCAGCAAATATTCGGGTCTGAAATTTTTGGCCGCTGTGAATGGTGCCTGTGCCGGAGGCGGCTACGAGCTTGCACTTGCCTGTGACGAAATTCTGTTGATCGATGATCGCTACAGCGCGGTGTCGCTGCCGGAAGTGCCGCTGCTCGGTGTGTTGCCGGGCACGGGTGGCCTGACCCGTGTCACCGACAAACGTCACGTGCGTCATGATCTTGCCGATATTTTCTGTACGACCACCGAAGGCGTACGTGGACAAAAAGCCAAGGACTGGCGACTGGTTGACGACATCGCCAAGCCTGCCGTGTTCGCACAAAAAGTACGTGAGCGCGCTGAAGCTCTGGCGGCGAAAAGTGATCGTCCGGCCAACGGTAAAGGCGTGGCGCTGACCCGCGTCGCACGCAGCGATGAGGCGAATGCGCTGCGTTACGCCCACGTCACCGTTGACATTGATCGCGCGAAACGCAACGCCACGTTCACGGTGAAAGCAGCCACCGGAGAACAACCCGACACCATTGAAGGCATTGAAGCCGCAGGTGCCAACTGGTGGCCGCTGGCGATGGCGCGTGAGCTCGATGACGCGATCCTCTCGATGCGCACCAATGAGCTCGACATTGGCACCTGGATTCTGAAAACAGAAGGCGACGCCGCTGCGGTACTGGCAAGCGACGCTGTCCTCGTGAAAAACAAAGACCATTGGCTGGTTCGCGAGACGATTGGCCTCATCCGCCGTACCTTCTCGCGCATCGATGTGTCGTCGCGCAGCCTGTTTGCGCTGATTGATTCCGGAACATGTTTTGCTGGCACCTTCCTCGAACTGGCGCTGGCCTGTGATCGCACTTACATGCTCGCGCTGCCGGATGATGCTTTGAGGGCACCAACGATCACTGTGTCCAATATGAACTTCGGTTTGCTGCCGATGGCCACCGGCCAATCGCGCATCGCCCGTCGCTTCTATGAAGAAGTGCCAGCCGTTGAAGCGGTGCGTGCCAGGGCAGGGCAAGCGCTCGACGCCGATGCCGCGCTTGCGCTGGGCCTCGTGACTTCGGCACCGGACGCTATTGATTGGGCGGACGAAGTTCGCATCGCGCTTGAGGAGCGAGCCGCGATGTCACCCGATGCCTTGACCGGCATGGAGGCAAATCTGCGCTTCAACGGCACCGAGAACATGGTGACCCGCGTGTTCGGTCGTCTCACTGCGTGGCAAAACTGGATCTTCCAGCGGCCGAACGCGGTTGGCGAAAAGGGTGCGCTGAAGCTCTACGGCAAAGGCGAAAAAACCCAGTTTGATTTCAATCGCGTTTAGCTGCTCTACCGCTTCGCCTTTTTAGTAAGTAAGTAGGGTGGGCAGTCTTCTGCCCACCAAACTGTGTAGTCCCGCGACGGTTGGTGGGCACAGGGTGCCCACCCTACGGTGGCTACGATGGCCACACGATTGTTTTGTTGTGCAGCGTGGTTCTCGGCGGAGCGCGTTGCAACCGAAATTGCGCTCCCCGACCCATGTTTTTTTATTGGAAATCACTCATGCAAACCGGCATCAACTACAGCGACAAAATCCCCAACAACGTCAACCTCTCCGAAGACAAAACGCTGCAACGTGCGCTGGAGCACTGGCAGCCAAATTACCTCTCGTGGTGGAACGACATGGGGCCCGAAGGCGCGATGCAGCACGACGTGTATTTACGCACCGCAGTGAGCGTTGATCCAGGCGGGTGGGCGCATTTTGGCCACGTAAAAATGCCGGACTATCGCTGGGGCATTTTTATGAACCCGAAAGAAGAGGGCCGCACGATTGGCTTTGGCGAGCACAAGGGCGAGGCTGCCTGGCAGGACGTGCCCGGCGAGCACCGCGCCAACCTGCGTCGCATCATCGTGACCCAGGGCGATACCGAGCCGGCATCGGTGGAACAGCAGCGTCATCTGGGCCTTACCGCGCCGTCGATGTATGACCTGAGAAACCTGTTTCAGATTAATGTGGAAGAGGGTCGCCATCTGTGGGCGATGGTTTACCTGCTGCACAAACACTTCGGTCGCGATGGTCGCGAAGAGGCGGATGCGCTGCTGCAACGTAACTCGGGGGACCCCGACAATCCGCGCATTCTCGGCGCGTTTAACGAGAAGACGCCGGACTGGCTGGCGTTTTTCATGTTCACCTATTTCACTGATCGCGACGGCAAATTCCAGCTCTGCGCATTGGCTGAAAGCGCGTTCGACCCGCTCGCCCGCACCACCAAATTCATGCTCACCGAAGAGGCGCATCACATGTTCGTTGGCGAGAGTGGAATCTCTCGAGTGATTGCTCGCACTGCGGCAGTGATGAACGAATTGAAAACCGATGATCCAGCGAAAATTCGCGCGGCTGGCGTGATCGATCTGGAGACCATTCAGCGCTATCTGAATTTCCATTACAGCGTGACGATTGATCTGTTTGGCGCGGACGAATCGAGCAACGCCGCGATCTTCTACAACTCTGGCTTGAAGGGTCGTTTTGAAGAGACCAAGCGCGGTGATGATCATCAGTTGCAGGGTCAAACCTATGGCGTGCTCGCGGCGCAGGACGGCAAACTCGTTGAGCGTCAGGTGCCGATGTTAAATGGCCTGAATGAAGTGCTGCGCGACGATTACATCAAGGATTCCGTCGGTGGCGTCGGTCGCTGGAACAAAGTGCTGGAGAAGGCCGGTATCGGCTTCCGTCTGGTGGTGCCGCACAAGGCGTTTAACCGAAAGATTGGCGCGCTCGCCAATGTCCGCGTGAGCCCGGATGGACGCGTCGTGTCCGAAGCGGAATTTGCCGCGAACGAAAAGCATTGTCTGCCGAGCGTTGAAGATCGCGCGTTCGTCGCGTCGCTGATGCATCGCGTGGTCGAGCCCGGCAAATTTGCCAACTGGATCGCGCCGCCGGTGATGGGCATTAACCGCCAGCCGGTGGATTTTGAATACGTACGATTTGCCTAGGTGGATTGTCATTGCCGCTTGCGCGACAACGACCACAGAGACGCGGTACTTGATGTCTGCTTTGTGTCGAAATCAAGGCAGTACAGGGGCTCGTCGTTCGTTTCACCGAAACACTGACATGAAATCGCGTCTTTCTCCGCCATGCTGCGTTGCCCAACCTTGCCGTACTTTAGTACGGCTGCGGCTGCGGCTGTGCGCCTTGCCTGACGAAAAAATACATCGATTTCATTCGTCATCGTTTTGACGAAACGAACTACTAGTGGCGACCGTAACCCATCAAGCCGAGCATCGCGCGCGCCAAGCCGTATGAGACCCAGGTGAGCGTTCGATTCCACCACGACCGCCGCTCCCAGTGCGCAGGCAACACGGGGTGTGAGCCTGCCGTGATGGCCTCTTCTAACCGCGCCTTCAAATCGGACGCAAACGCAGCGTTGTCAACGAACACATTCGCCTCGCGCGCCAGCAACAGGCTGAATGGATCAATGTTCGACGACCCAACCGTCGCCCAACGGCTGTCCACGACTGCAACTTTAGCGTGCAGAAAACTGCGCTTGTAATCGTAAATCTCCACACCTGCGGCCAACAGCGTTCCATAAAGCGCGCGCGTAGCGAAATGCTGAAGCCAATATTCCTGGCGACCCTGCAGCAGGAGTCGAATCTTCACACCTCGCTCGGCAGCATCGATCAGTGCGCGGCAAAAGCGTCGGCCCGGAACGAAGTACGCGTTCGCCAGCATGATTTCGGTTTCGGCTTTGTCGATGGCGATCAGATACTCCTGTTCGATATCGCGCCGGTGCGAGAAATTGTCGCGCACGGCAAACCAGGCTGAGCGCGCATTCACTGCCGGTGCAGTGATCGTCGGAGTGTCGTCGGGTAGCGCCGCATCGAACGGGTTGACGATGCGCAGTCGATGCAGTCGTCGCCACAGCTTGTCGGTCGCCACCTCAATTAATTCCACCAGCGGCCCGCGCAATGACACTGCAAAGTCAAAGCGCGGCGAGCGGGGCTCAGGCATGTTCAAGTCATCGATCACATTGATTCCGCCGATGAATGCGATGCGTCCGTCGATCACGGTGATTTTTCGATGCATCCGGCGCAAACGCGAACGTCGCAGCAATTGCCAACCGCGCTCCGGACGATAGATCGCGACCTGCACGCCGCCCGCTCGCAATCGTTTGTCGATGCCGCCGATCCAGGTCGATGACCCAAAGCCGTCGTAGACCACATGCACCGACACACCGCGACTCGCGGCGTCGACTAACGCCTGCGCGATTTGCTGACCCGTCACGTCGTCGGCGAGGATGTAGGTCTCAAGGTGAATCTCAGCGACGGCGGCTTGAATAGCCGCGAGAAGCGCCGGGAAATATTCAGCCCCGCAGCACAATAGCCGCACATCGTCGGCGGTGGCCGAAGGCAGGCGAGCCGCGGATTTCATGGCGTTAATATCAAGTGCGCGGCCAACGGCGCATGATCCGATAAGCGCGCCCACTCAACACCGCGATGCACGTCCACGCTGCGCACAGAAAAACCACGCACGTAAATGCGATCCAGCCGCAGAATCGGTAGTCTGGCCGGGAAGCTGCGAGCGGGTCGGCCGCGCACCGTCTCAAATACTTCGTGAACGTCCAGCTCGCGCAACGGATCCGCGATGCGATGGCCCCAATCGTTGAAGTCACCCGCCAGCACTAATGGCGCACCGTCAGGAACCAGCGCTTCGATACGGGCACAAACGGCCTCAACCTGCTTGCGGCGTGAGCGACCGAACAGGCCTAAATGCACGCACACGCAATGCAGATTTTGCGTCCATCCGGGCACCTCTATTTCCGCGTGCAAGAGGCCGCGTTTTTCGATGCGGTTGGTCGAAATGTCCTCATGATCGCAGCGAATCATCGGATAACGCGACAGGATTGCGTTGCCATGATGGCCATGCGCATACACGGCGTTTCTTGCGTAGGCCGCAGCGGGCCATTGTGTTTCGGCGAGGAACTCGTGCTGCGGCTCGTCTGGCCATTGCGGATGATCCTCGACGTGACGCGCGTTGTGACCCACCACTTCCTGAAGAAACATAATGTCCGCGCCCATCAAGCGCAGTCGGTCGCGTAAATCGTGCACAACCATGCGACGATTGAAATGAGAAAAACCCTTGTGAATGTTGTAGGTGGCGACCGTGAGCGCGCCGCTGTTACCGATTGTCTTGCCGTGGTACATCATGCAGTAAGCCTACCGTAGTGGGCTCCCTTGCAGCCAGTCAGTGTTTCTCGGCGGACATACCGCGGCGGTAGTGAGCTCGGTCGTGCTGACGCGCGACCGCTGCGGACTCGCGTCGGGGCAATATGTGTGTGGGGTCGGTCGTCGTGGGGCGCGTCGGCGCGGTCATCATTGCTCGCTTGTGGCTGCGACTGTTCCCAACTTTAGCTCGGCGCGATGAATTGGCACCACAATCGCTGAGCCCAGAAACAAAAAAGCCGGGCGATTAGACCCGGCTTCTTTTGCAGTGTCGCGATATCGAATTGCGTGTTGAGCGAAATCCGATTCAGACTGACTTAGTAGTTACCGCGACCACCGCCGCCGCCACCACCGGCACCGCCGTAGCCGCCACCACCGCCACCGGCACCGCCGTAGCCGCCACCACCACCGCTGCCGCCAGTGCGCGGACCACGGAAGCCACCGCCACCACCGCCGCCAGGGCCACGGGGAGGACGGTCACCGGCAGGCGCCGGACGTGCTTCATTGACGACCAGAGGACGGCCTTCAATTGATTTGCCGTTCATGGCGGCGATGGCTTTTTGAGCGCCATCATCGGTGCCCATGGTC
>JAYVPF010000208.1:0-18843 GCA_043757535.1 Burkholderiales bacterium | reverse complement strand
GAGAAGCAGCGCGCCTTGAATTGGGATGAAGCGCGAGCCGAAAAGCGCAGCAATAGCGGGCTATTGCGAGCATTTTCGGCGAAGTGGTTCGCCCAATTCAAGGATGCGATGCGCTCGGGGATTTGTTCAGCGTTTCCCTAGCGACTGCACACGCACGCCAGTACTGTCACGAACGAGTGCGCAAATTACGCAGCGACACCTTTTGGATTTGGGCCGAAGCGATTGTCACCGGGCTTACTGTCCTGAACGAAAAACACAATCAGAACGATGAAGCCGATCAGCGGAACCAGACCAACGAGAAGCCACCAACCGCTGCGATCGGTGTCGTGGAGCCGTCTTATGCCCACCGCGATGGAAGGAAGCAGCATTGCGAGCATAAACAGCCCACTCAGGACGGGTGTGCCTTTGCCGTCACCCGAGCCGCCGAAAACGATACCGTCCAGAACCGACAAAACAATCGCAATGATCAGATAAATCAACGTGAAATACCAGTACTCGCTGCGCCGTGAACGCCCTGAAAATCCGACGTAATTTTTCAACGCCATCAAAAACCAGTTCATGATTTTCTCCCTCAATGAAGGCCTGCAAGCAGAATTGCTCCGTGAAATCAGGCCGTTTGATCTCACACGTAAATGTACAGACAAATGTGTGCGTACGGAGCCCTTTATACGCCGAATGAAGCCACGTTTCGCTTTTCTCATTGCCGGCAGACGTCGCTGTCCTCGCCTCTGGGCACATGCTCTGGCGAGACGATTGCGAGCGCTCATGCCATACTCCGCAGCATGAAAAACAAGCCGATTGAGGTGCAGCACTTTACGCTGCGCGACGAATTTATCGAACTGCACAGCCTGTTTAAAGTGCTGGGCATTGCCGGAAGCGGTGCCGAGGGCAAGGTGCTGGTGGCGTCCGGCAACGTGACGGTTGACGGCGTGCTGGAGCTCCGAAAGAGCGCGAAGATTCGCGCCGGACAACTCGTAAAACTCCCCGGCACAACGATTAACGTGCATGCGCCGGATCCGGCGGACGCCGCTGCGCACGCGGAGCGCGTGGCTGCGGCCGAGATCGCGATCAAGGCGGTCAACGTGTTAAAGGCGGCAAAGGCGAAAGTTGCGGCGGAAACCACAGGCGGGAGCAAAACGAAGCGCGTCGATTCGCCGTTCTCCGCACCGATTCGTCGTAAGCGCGGCGCGGCGAAGTAAAGCGTCATCACCTCTGCGCATTCAGCTTTTCGCTAAAATGGCGTTTCTACTGCGGCTGGAAGCACAAATGAAGCAAAGTCGATAATGCCATAAAATCCGATGTAGCCCCTGATAAAACGCCGTTTCAGGAAAAAGCTGATTTAAGTTTGAATTAGGTTATACGATCCGCAACACGACCAATCGGCGCAAAAAATGCGCAAAGTTTCGAACACAATCCTTCGAGGAAAGACACGATGGCGAGCTTTACTCAAGTCGAACTATTCACCGATCACGATGGCCGCGCAAAATTTCGCGAGCACGAGATCATGCTCTCCGAAGGCACGTCACAATCAATGCTCTCGGCGGTGATGCCCGCCAGCGGCTGTCAGGTGCGGCACAGTCCAGTCGGCTTTCGCAGCGCGTGGCATTGCTCGGCGAAAGCGCAGTGGGTGTTCATTCTCGGCGGGCAGATGGAGATTGGTTTACAGGACGGCAGCTCACGCATTTTCGCTGCCGGTCAGCACTTTTTCTCCGCTGATACCCTGCCCGAGGGCGCAACGTTTGACGCGGCAGTACACGGGCACTGGAGCCGCCAGATCGGCGACGATCCGCTGGTCACTTTGTTCGTGAAAGTCTAACCCGTGGCGATCAAATCGACGATTTTCAAAGGCAGCCTCAACATCGCCGATATGGATCGCGGCTACTACGCCGACCATGTCTTGACGCTGGCGCGACACCCGTCTGAAACCAGCGAGCGCATGATGGTGCGCGTGCTCGCATTTGCGCTCTACGCGAGCGAGCGACTGGAGTTCGGCAAAGGCATTTCCAGCGACGACGAACCCGCGTTGTGGGAGCATGATTTGACTGGCGGCATCATCCGCTGGATTGAAGTGGGCTTGCCCGAGGAGCGCCTGTTGCGCCGCGCCTGTGGGCGCTCTGATGAGGTTGTGCTGTTCGCTTATGGCGGCGGAAAAACGGTCGATGCCTGGTGGCAGGCGAACAAGGACGCGTTAGCGAAACAGGACAAACTCACGATCAAGGCCGTCGACTCAAGGAGCAGTAAAGCGCTGTCAGCCATGGCCGAGCGCGGCATGGAATTGCAATGCATGATTCAGGATGGCGAGATCTGGATGTCAGACGCGGCTGAGCGCGTGAAGATTGAAATTTTGACGCTGATGCCGACGCCGTAACGGCCTGTCATTCTGAACCCTCGGTGAAGAATCACGCTGCACGCCTTGCACGTAATTTTTTGCAACCGTCCTTGCCACGCGACCTGATCCTTCGCCATGCTCAGGATGACGAAATAGCCAGAAGGAAATCACCATGTCGACCGCTGATGAACTGCGCAACAAACTGATCCGCAACTTCGACAAGCAAGACGAAACATGGGAAACCATGGATCGCGCACCGCACTACGACGGCGTCGTCTGCAAACGTCTGGCGCGCGACGCGGCCGCAAAACAAATGGGCCTTTCGGTGGACATCGTGCCACCCGGCAAGCGCGCCTGTCCGTATCACTTTCACTACGTCGAAGAGGAAATGTTCATCGTGCTCGAAGGCTCGGGCACGCTGCGTGTCGCTGGCGAGATGCTGCCGATTTCAGCGGGTGACGTGATGTTCATTCCGGCAGGCCCCGAGTATCCACACCAGATCATCAACACCTCTGAGGCACCGTTGAAATACCTCTCCGCGAGCACTCAGGCGGCGACGGAAATTTGTGAATATCCCGATTCGCAAAAGTACGGCGTGTTCACGGACAACAAACCAGAAACGCTGATGCAGGGTCGCCGTATGCACCGTGTGAAAGATCATCTGGACTACTGGGATGGCGAGACGTGATTGCTTGACTCTGTATGTCATTGAAGAAAAATAAAATCGCTGCCGCACAATCTGAATGATTGGCAACATTGACTTGAATATTTCTGTGCGCCAGCGCACATTGCGATCGGTCACCGAGTAAAAAAACGCGATAAAAATCGATGAAGTGAACGGTCGTTGCAGGGTCTCGCGCAAGCGCCAAAATCGACCCGTGTTCAGCGTCACCACAAATTAGCTCAAGTCACATATTTGTGTTCAAAACCACCGATTACGCGACAGCGCGCCACCGTTTGATCGGCTTACTGTGAGCCGACGTCTATCACGAGTGGGTTCGTCTGCCCCCTGTCAACTTCAAAGCGGCGAAAACCAAACTAGCCATGATTCAGCCACTGCCCCATCCCCGAGCCGGCAGCCTACGCTTGGAGGAGTTGCGACGTTTGCTAATTATGGATTCAACACCGGAGCGCGCGTATGACGACCTCACGCGTTCGGCTGCTGAGACGTTTGGCACACCCATCGCTCTGATCACGTTGATGGACGAGCATCGCAATTGGTTCAAGTCGCGCATTGGCTTGCAACTCGAACAAACTCCTGCACAAAACGGCTTTTGTGAGGCAGCGATTGCCCAGCCAAATCACGTAAAGATCATCCGCGACGCACGTGCCGATCCGCACTTTAGCGGTCGTCCATTGGTTGTCGGCGAGCCGTATATCCGTTTTTATGCTGCGGCCCCATTGGTGACGTCCAAAGGAATCGCTGTCGGAACACTGTGCGTCATTGACCACGTACCCCGCGATCCGCAGCCCGATCAACTTACTCAGCTCAGCTTTTTGGCCGGGCAAGTCGTCACGCTACTGGAAGCACGATCCTCCGGCAACGCTCGCGCTGACGACGCCACATAGACACTGTCCTACATTATTTTGTCACAATGGACGATATTGCGCGCACGGCGTGATCGACACAATTGGATTAGAGAAATTGCTGGTCGACCTCCATGCTGCGCACCCTGATTGATTACTCCCGCCTGTTACTCGATTCACCGTGGTTGATGCTGCTGGTGTTCGCGGTCGTCCTATTGCCCGGTGGGATTTTGCTCACGCCCGTCCTTGCATCGAAAGTAAAACGCCGCAAAACGGCTAGCTCTGAGGCGGGATCGACGTTGATTGATGCAGTTGCAGCAAAGCACACGCATCGATTGAGTTTCGGCGGCGCAAAATCCAGCTTCATCCCTTTCGTGCCATCGGTCGGAAAAATAGAGTGATTTCGCATTGGGCGAATCGGCCCGTCGCCGCGAGGACACAAACTTCTATTCAGTGCAGCGTCCGCGATTCCGATGGCAAGGCGACAGCTAGTTCCGCGCGATTAACACCGTCAGACGCATCCGGCACGGTCAGGAAGTCGGAACCGATCAAATATTTTCTGGTCGAAGACAACGTCATCATCCGTGAAAATCTGGCCGACACGTTGCATGAAATGGTCGGTGCCGAGATCATCGGAATTGCCGACGCTCAGGCCGAGGCAACGCTTTGGTTGTGCGATCCATCACACGATTGGGACGTCGCGGTCGTCGACGTGTTTCTGAAACGCGGCAATGGTCTGCAAGTCGTCGCAGCACTGCAGCATCGCAAACGTCAAAAGGAAGTCATCGTGCTGTCAAATTACGCCTCGTCCGAAATTCGCAATGAGTGCCTGCGACTCGGTGCCAATGCGGTGTTCGACAAGTCGACAGAGCTTGACGATTTGATTGCGTATTGCACGAGGGTGCGGACGCACTAAGCGACAGATTCGATCAAGTCACTCGCGCAACTTGGGAAGCGACACGATAGACGTCAGTGCTCAGGTAGCGCAACCCGGAGTCGCAGATAATCGTTGCGACCGTGGCGTCTGAGCCTAGCTGTGCAGCAACGCGACACGCGGCGACGACGTTGGCACCGGTTGATGTGCCCGCGAAAATCCCTTCCTCGCGCGCCAGCCGCCGCGCCATCGCTTTCGCCTCTTCCGTGCTCACCGTCACAATTTCGTTCACCCATTCCGGCTGCCACAGCGGCGGGATGAAGCCAATGCCGATGCCTTCGATCTTGTGCGAGCCCGAGGCCTTGCCCGACAACACTGCGGATTCCGCTGGCTCTACCGCCACGATTCGGATGCTCCTGTTGTGCGCCCACAGCGTGCGCGTCACACCATGGATCGAGTGCGCGGTGCCGACCGTATGCACAAAGGCATCGATCTCGCCGCTGGTCTGCCGCCAGAGCTCTGCCCCGAGTGGCAGATACCCGGCGATCGCTGCGTGATTATTGAGTTGATCGCAGTACCAGTGGCCCGGGCGCTGGCTTAACTCCGCTGCGGTGCGGATCATGGCTTTGATCAGGTGCGCGTTGATCTGTTGGTTGTCGCTTGGAACGTCCGTCACATGCGCACCAAACGCCTGCATCGTCCAGCGCTTCTCGTCAGTGAAGGCGTCAGAAAATACGACTTCCAGCGCATAGCCTTTGGCCGCGCACACCATCGCCAGCGAAATTCCAGTGGTTCCTGCGGTGTACTCGACAACCGTTCCGCCGGGTCGCAGATGGCCCTCTGTTTCCGCAGCCTCAATGGCCGCTTTGGCCATCCGATCCTTCATGCTCCCCGTCGGATTGGCCGATTCCATCTTGGCAACCACGCGGGCCGACCCCGGTGGCACCACATTGCGAAGCTCGACGAGTGGGGTGTTGCCGATACCGGCGAGTATGCCTTCTGAAACCGGTCGCATCATTGCCTCCCTGTGCAAAACGTACGGGTTACGGGGATAAAAACTAGACGCTAAGCTTGAACCGCAAATTCTGTTAAGTCAACTACTTACTGTAGGGGGTGCACGGAGAGGGCCTGACCAAATTACTGCCCAGTTAGCGGGAAAAAACCGTCGAGCTGGAGCAGCAGAAGGAGTGAAACGTATTCCGGGAAGCGTCGCTCTCCACTCTTGTGGGATACGCTGTAGCTCCTTTCGGGCTGCGGCAACCGCAATTTGCCGTGTGTCACGTTTCTTCGCGGACGTCTGTCCCGCCTCAGGGTTGGGAAGCTGATGAGCAAGGAGCCTCAGGAGTACTGACTTTTTTGACGTCATCCTCGGCGCTAGCCGGGGATCCAGACGGTGGCGCACTCTGAGGTGTGCTATCGCGATCATGTTCGCATCCGCTCTGGATTCCCGCTTGGGGCAAGCATGGCGCCAAGCTGCGGCAGCTTGGCAGAGCGCTTCAACGACTTTGTTCGACAGCGCCCGTGCGAGGATGTCCGAGGTGCCACCGGTAGCTTAGGGCACGATGATGCGGATGGTTTTTCCGGTCAAGGATTAGTCCGACGCGAGGCCCGACGATAACGCGGCGGCCGCACCGACAATGGATCGAATGAATAGGCGCATAAATCCTCCCAGTATCGGGCGGACATTACACGGCGCGTTAAACCCGTCCGAGTAATTGTTTCGCCATCGCCTCGCCCAGCGCCTGCACGCCTGTGGCGGGCCTCACCATCACTTCAAATTCAACGATTTTTCCTTCCGCATTGAAGCGAATCATGTCGATGCCTTTGAGCGCGCGTCTGCCCTCGCCGTCGCCCACGTCCGCGCTGAATTCGAGGACAACCGAGAGGCCGTCCTCGCTCACGAATTCGCGGTGATAGGCGAAATTGGAAAACACTTTTTCCGCCGTTTGCAGAATCAGCGCAACCGCAGTGGCACCCCGATAAGGCTTGTGCGCCACCGGCGAGCGAAACACGGCGTCAGCGTCGAGCAGTGCAGGCAGGCCGCTGGTGTCGCGCGAGCGAATCATGGTGTGCCATGATTCGAGCGTCGCACTTGCAGCGGTGTTTAGCGCGGGCAACATCGACGAAAACTAGGCTGCTTTGACCAAACCTTCGGCGACCAGCGTCGCCTGTACCGCCGGACGAGCAGCCATACGAGCCATGAACGCGCCCACATTTTTGAACTGCGAAAGGTCAAGGCCCACGTGCGTCGCCCAGCTGGTGACCGTGAACAGATAGGGGTCAGCCACGCTGAACGCTTCACCCATCGTGTAATTTTTACCGGTCAGCCATTTGTCCACCAATGCGTACTTTTTGGTGAGCCCTTCCTTGCTGATGACTTTGTATTCTTCCGGCGTGGTCGGGCGGAACAGCGGTGCATAGCTTTTGTGCAGCTCACTGGTGATGAAATTCAGCCACTCCTGCATGCGGTAGCGTGCCATCGTGCCATTGGCCGGAGCGAGGTTCGCAGCGGGGACCTGATCGGCAATGTATTGCACGATGGCGGGGCCTTCGGTCAGCCGCTCGCCGTTGTCCAGTTCGAGCACGGGCACCGAGCCTTTGTCATTGATCGTGTAGAAGTCGGTGCCGTCGTCAAGCTGATGCGTTTTGGTGCTGGCGCGAACCAGATCAAACGGCAGGCCCGATTCACGCAGGACGATGTGGGGGGCCATGGAACAGGCACCGTTGCTGTAATAGAGCTTCATGGTCAGGTCTCTGAGGATTGGTCGAAACCGGATTTTCCTCTATCTCTGGATCACACCGTCGAACGCTCTATCGGCGTCAGCGCAGTTTGCGATTCGATCAGGAACTGCATGGCCTCTGCAGGCCGCTTTGGCTCGCCTTCCTTGCGCCATGCATCGTATTTGGCCTTGGCTTCTGCGCCGTAGCGTTAGTAGATAAAGTGGCCGATAGCTGCCAGCACGCCAACCACGAACAACAATTTGGCGACGCGCGCCCGGGCCACGATCACAATGATGCCCAAGCCAAAAGCGACCCATTTCAGCCACCCGTTGGGCACCGACTGGGCTGCGGCTGGGGCGGAGGATGACGGCGCAAAAAAAATCACCACGAGACATCTTTTCAATTTGGCCCAGAAAACAATTACATTGCCAACGATGGAACTTCAATCTCTCTACTTCGACACCGCGCCCGGCATTCGTTTGCACGCCAAAGTGTGTGGGCCAACCGATGCGCCAACGCTGCTTTTCGTGCACGGTTTCCCGGAATTCTGGTTTACGTGGCGACGGCAATTGGCGGAGTTTTCTCGCGACTATCGCTGCGTTGCGATTGATTTGCGCGGGTTCAATTTGTCGTCGCAGCCGCTTGAAGTTGAGGCTTACAAAGCGAAGCTCTTGATCAACGATTTGCGCGCGGTGACTGAAACGCTAGGCTCGCCGGTGCACGCCGTGGTCGCGCACGACTGGGGCGGCGCGGTGGCGTGGGCTTTGGCGGCGCAGCACCCGGAAGTGATGAAAAAGTTCGCGGTACTCAATTCGCCGCATGCGGTGACGTTCGCGAAGGCGCTGGCGACTGACGCCGAGCAGGCGCAGGCGAGCCAGTACATGAACTGGCTGCGCAAGCCCGGTTGCGAGGCGGCGCTGGCGGTAGATGATTTCAACCGTCTGTTTCTGATGCTCGACGCAATGTCGGACGCCGAGCGCGCTGAATATCGCGCCAACTGGCAACGCGGCCTCACAGGCGGCTGCAATTACTACCGGGTGTCACCGCTCTACCCGGACACGCCGGAAATGCCCGGAAGGGCGCTTTCCGTGGCAGCGGCGCTGAAACCGGAGCAGTTCAAGGTGACCCTGCCGACGCAAATCATCTGGGGCACCGGCGACAAGGCGCTACGACCCGTTTTGCTGGACGGAATTGAGGCGTTTGTACCGGATCTGCGTCTGCACAAAATCGAAGGCGCAGGCCATTGGGTGGCGCGGGAACGCTCAGATGAAGTGAACTCGGTATTGCGGCTGTTTTTTGCTGAATAATTTGATATGGCTTTTCGCTGAATGCACGTTTATACGTGGAATAAGCGTTATTTACTGAGAAGTCGACTTTTCACCAAATATGGGACTAGCCCCAATGCAGCTGTACTTTTAGGAAAAAGCTGTTGCCAAAATTTAACGTTTCATTGACCGATTTAAACTAGCGCTTATGAAAACGAGCATCGCCCTCACCGCCCTCCCCACCTGGCTCGGCCTGGAAGTTGCCGTGTCGGACTGGGTCACTATCACGCAAGAGCGTATCAACCTGTTCGCCGAAGCGACGGGCGATCATCAGTGGATTCACATGGATCCCGAGCGCGCGGCGAAAGAGTCCCCGTTCGGCACCACCATCGCGCACGGCTTTTTGACGCTCTCGTTGGTGCCTTATCTCAAGGGCGAATGTATCGAATTCACCGGCGTCAAAATGGGCGTGAATTATGGGACGAACCGGGTGCGATTCATGGCACCAGTGAAAGTAAATTCGCGGATTCGCGGACGCTTCAAGCTGATGTCGGTTGAGCAGATCAAAGGAGGCGCGCAGATGGTGTGGCAATGCACGCTGGAGCTGGAAGGTCTGGACAAACCAGCGTGTATCGCGGAGTTGGTTTCCCGGGCGTACGGGTAGCGCAGCTAGCCCGTACTTCCGTAGGGCATGGCCCGCCTCGCGACCGACGCGAAGCGCTGACTTTTGAGGCTTGCGCCTGATGAACGACTGCGCGGATAGTGCCCGCCCGTCGGATGTCGCGGGCTGACGGCTAGGCACCAATTTGCGCGAGATCTTGGGCGCTCAGCCACCGCCACTTTCCCTCAGCCAAGTCCGCATCCAGTTTCAAACCGCCGATCTGCGCTCTATGCAACGCCTCCACGCGGTTGCCGACTGCCGCCAGCATGCGTTTGACCTGGTGATATTTGCCTTCGGTGAGGGTCAGATAAAGTTGAGTTTCGCTCACGCGCGTGCAGGCGAGCGCAGCGACGGGCTCGGGATCATCGTTAAGCACCACGCCCGTTAGGAGCGCGTTGATCGCCGCGTCATCCACCGCGTGTTTCGTCGTCACCTTATACATTTTTGGCACATGATGCTTGGGCGACGCCATGCGATGAATGAACTGCCCGTCATCAGACAGCAGCAGCATTCCGGTGGTGTCCTGATCGAGCCGTCCCACTGCCTGTACGCCGTTCACTGAGGATTTCGTGGGTCGCGTTGTGAGTGGCACGGGCAACAGGCGATAGACGCTAGGCCAATGTTTGGGCGTTTGCGAACACTCGTAACCGGCGGGCTTATTGAGCATCAAATACGATCGCTCGACGAAGCACCACGGCGCTTCATCCACGCTAAATTGCAAATCAGTCGTCGCGAAATCTGCGTTCGCATTACCCACCGCCTCGCCGTGGACAACGACTGCGCCGCGCGCAATCAACTCGCTGCATTCGCGTCGCGTGCCGAAGCCCTGTGAAAAAAGTATCTGCTGAAGTTTCAAACGCATCGTCTGGCGGAAAGATTCCCGCCATTCTGCCCATTTCCCGAACGGCCGCTATGGCGTCGCCAACGACATGTAACCGGACGTGGGGTCATACTGCCGCAACATCACTTCGCGCGTCTGAGCAGCCGAGATCGGGCGCATGATGTAGTAGCCCTGCACCTCATCGCAGCCTGCGGCGCACAAGTAGCTGAGTTGTTCTGCGCTTTCAACCCCCTCGGCGACCGTCCGTTTACCCAATCGCTGACACAGCTCCAGCGTGCTCTCGATGATCAGTCGCGAGGCTTCGTCCTCCGGCAACCCCTGCACAAACGCCTTGTCAATTTTGACAATCGAAATCGGCAAATCATGCAGATAGCGCAACGATGAATAGCCAGCACCAAAATCATCCAGCAAAATATTGATGCCAAGCTGCCGCAATTTTTTCAGGTTCGCGTTGATCACCGCGTTGCCCTCAATCAACACCGTCTCGGTCAGTTCAAGCTCAACGAATCGGTGATCCACTTCAAATTCGCGCAAGGTGCCCATTAGCGTCTCGACGTAGTCCGCGCGCCCGAGCGAGTGCGCGGAGACGTTGAGCGCAATCGGCACCCGAATGCCTTCCCGCATGAGAGAGCCCATCCATGCAGCCACTTTGCGCAGCATGAGCGCATCTATCTCGCTGATCAACATCGAGCGCTCGGCAATCGCGATCAGTTCCTGATTGTCGTGTCCTTGCAGCGCTCGCGTTTTCCAGCGCACAAACGCCTCGAATCCGCTCACCCGCCCCGTGAGCGCATCAACGCGCGGCTGAAAGTGCGGCTCGATCTGGTGTGTTTCCACGGCAGCGCGAATTGCGTCCTCCAGTGATTCTCGCGATATCGAGCTCAGCAGGAAGTCCGGGTTAAAGCGCACTGCTGCTGCCAGCGAATGCGTATTGACCGCCTCACCCATCGCAAGCGATGCAAACCGGTTCAAGTCGTCGGCATTAGTGGAATCGTCCGGAAACAACGCGTAGCCGATCCGGGTGTTCAGCCGCAGCATCGCGCCGTTGTGCACAAACACCTCATCGTCGGCATAGCCAAGTCGTTCAGCCACGCCCGTCATACTGCCGCTGTCGGTCTCAACCACCATCGCAAAGTCAGCTCCGCCGAGATGAAACAGTTCACTGAATTGCGGGCTCGTTTCTTTTAACCGGCGTCCAGAAAACTGCACCAGCAGGGCACCGACATCCAATCCAAACGCTTCATTCGCGTGCCTGACCTTGTTGATATGACAGAGGAAGAGCCCCAATGATCGACCGGCAGCAGGGGGCCGCGCACAGAGGGTACGGACACGTGCGGTCAGCGCCGTTCGGTTCGGCAATCGGGTTTCAGAGCTGCTAGAGGCGAGCACACGCAACTCTTTGGCCTGTGCGGCGATGTCCGCCGCTTGCAGCGCAAGCTCAGCGTAGAGGCCGCGACTGACGTTTTCGTGATCCTGCTGCCGTCCACTGATCGACTCAAGAAAGAAATTCACTTTCTGCTCGAAGCCAAACGTTTCTTGCGAAGGCAGCGCGGGCATCCGATATTCAAAATTCCCCGCCTCGGCCACCTGCTCACTGAGGCGGGAAATCGCCTCCGACGGCGCACGCAACGCAGCGCGAACGCGAGAGACAATGCGCGACTCCAGCCACACCAGCAGGAAAAACGCGAGCATCGCGCCCAACAGCAGCAACCCCACCGCGCTGGCGAAGATCGTGTTGTCAACACTGACCTCCAGTCGACCCATCAGCTCCCCCTCCACACTGATCGGTACTGATTGTGTCGCCGCCGAAATGCGTCGCGGTAACGCCGCGCGCAGCCACGCCGCTTGCGATTCACCCTGCGCCGCAGAAGCGCTCGCCTGCGCTAGCAGCGCTGACGAGACGGCGTACACCGACACGTTCGACAACCCACGGGACTCCAACTGCTGCTGAAGTCGCAGTTGCAATTCCGCCTTGTCGCCCTCCACTAACAGGGCACCGACCTGCGGCGCGATATGGGTCAGCGCCTTGCCCAGCCGTTGTTCCGTTTCGCGTCGATCGACCCAATACAGCAGCCCCGCCTCGATCGTAAACATCACGGTGATGAAAACGCCAACCCACAAAATCGTCGTGGCAAGCCAATCGGTGACCGCGCTGGCGCGAACCTGTGCGGGGCCGTGGCCGTCGATCCAGGTCGTCGTTTCGTCACTCATGGCGGTGCTTCGGCAACGCGCGTTTCTGCCGTGTCGACCCGCTGTTGCGGTCGCAACAGCGGGTAACATCGTAGACAGTTTGTCTGTTTAATCACTGCTAACCAACCTCGTTCGTCGTCCGTTGTTTGAATTGGCTACGGGTACGAGTTGACAGTATCCGAATGCGTACTAAACGGGGGCGACGTGGGGTGGTTCGCTCAAAAACCTATCAAAATTAACAGGGCCAAACCTGCAACAGTCGGGGTTTGGACGCCGACTTTGGCGCTTACTTGGGTGCCATCCGGATCGCGCCATCAAGGCGAATCACCTCACCGTTCAACATCACATTCTCAAAAATGTGCATCGCCAGTCCGGCGAATTCAGCGGGACGTCCGAGCCGCGGCGGGAACGGCACCATCGCCCCTAGACTCGCCTGCACTTCCGGCGGCAAACTATCCATCATTGGCGTTTCGAAAATCCCAGGCGCGATGGTCATCACGCGAATGCCGTAACGTGCCAGCTCACGCGCAATCGGCAGCGTCATGCCAACCACGCCCGCCTTCGACCCGCCGTACGCGGCCTGCCCAATCTGCCCGTCAAACGCAGCGACAGAGGCCGTGTTGACGATCACGCCACGCTCACCATCGGCCAGCGGCGGCAGCGCCTGCATCGCGGCGGCGACCTGATTGATGAGGTTATAGGTGCCGATCAAATTCACCTGTACCGTCCACGCGAATTTCTTGAGTCCGCTCGCGCCCTCGCGCCCGACAACCTTCTCCCCAGTCGCCACGCCCGCGCAATTAATGAGCCCACGCACTTCACCGAACGCCTGCGCCGCCGCGACGGTGGCCTTGGCATCGTCCTCCGATGTCACATCGCATTTGACGTAAATACCGCCTAGTGCTTTCGCCAACGCCGAGCCGTCGCCAATGTCGGCGAGCACCACTTTCGCGCCCTTCGCTGCGGCAGCGCGCGCGGTTGCCGCACCCAGTCCCGATGCGCCGCCGGTGATGATGATCACGCGGTTGTTGATATCCATAAAATTTCGCCTCTGAGCGTCTATTGTGTTGGTCATCATTATGACCAATACGACGGAGGATGCGGCGTGCGGTTAAAACTGAATTAGCCTTAATTGTGCTTTCAGCTTTTCACTGAAACCATTATTTAGTAGGGCCTGGTCGCGCGAAACGCAGTTTATCGACTTTAGCCGTTACTCGTCTCCAGCCCCATAAAAAACAACGTTCTCTGAAAAAGCTGATGGTCACAATTCACGTCCTTCGGCGCGCTGCCCACACCTGAGAAAATAGCGGCATGACGACTGCTGCCTCCACTGAACCCGCACTTGCTTCACCCTGGCGTTTGACCACCGCACCCATGATGGATTGGTCGGATCGGCATTGCCGCGTGTTGTTTCGCATGCTGTCCCCGAACGCGCGGCTCTACACCGAGATGGTCACGACGGGGCCGCTGATTTACGGCGGAGCGGAGCAGCATCGTCGTCATCTGCGCTTCAGCGAGGTTGAGCATCCGGTCGCGCTGCAACTCGGTGGCAGTGAGCGCGACGATCTGGCGCGCGCCGCGAAGATTGGCGTCGACTGGGGCTACGACGAAATCAATTTGAACTGTGGCTGCCCCTCGGAGCGCGTGCAGCGCGGCGCGTTTGGCGCGTGCCTGATGGCGGAGCCAGCGCTAGTGGCGGATTGTGTGAAGGCGATGGTCGACGTCGTTCCCTCGCATGTGCCGGTGACGGTGAAGCACCGCATCGGGCTCGATTACAACGAGCGCTATGACTTCGTGCGCGACTTCGTAGGGACGGTCGCCGACGTGGGTTGCAAGGTATTCATCGTGCATGCGCGAAACGCGGTGCTCAAGGGCTTGAGCCCCAAAGCCAATCGCGAAATTCCGCCGCTGCGCTATGACGTGGTGACGAAATTGCGGGAAGATTTTCCGGCGTTGACGTTCGTGCTCAATGGCGGCATCACCACTGCCGTCCGAAGCGTCCAACTCGCCGAACAATTTCACGGCGTGATGCTCGGTCGCGCCGCGTATCACGATAGCTACACGTTGGCACTGACCGAGACCGCGATGTTTGGCACGCCGCTGCCGACACGCGAAGAAATCGTAGAAAAAATGCGCGCCTACACGGCGCGCGAAATCGCTCTGACAAAAAGCAATTCGCACCCCACGCGAATTCGCGATGTGTCACGTCACATGCTTGGCCTGTTCACTGGACAAGTCGGCGGCAAGTCGTGGCGTCGCATGCTCTCGGATGCGACGCTACTCAACGTCAATGACCCTCAGCTTTTCATGAAAGCGCTGCCCTATCACGGCGACTACGACGATCATCGGCAGCCGATGCTGGATGCGCTGGCCGGTTAACTTTAAGGCCTGCAGGGCGTCGGCTACTACTTGCGCCCAGTGCCCGCTTGACCGACAATCCTGAAAAACAGGGGTTCTCATTCACAAGCACGGTATGTCAGTCGCAGCACCCGAACTCACCACATTGATTCACGCCAGCGCAAACGGCGACGATGTTGCGCGCGCCAGACTCTACGAACTGGCCTATCCCGAATTGCATCGGCTGGCGCAATCGCGCCTGTTTCGACATGGTGGCGACGCCCATCTTGCGGCCACGGAAATTTTGAACGAAGGCTACATGCGCTTCGTCAGCATGGGCAAAATCCACGCTCAGGATCGCGCCTCATTTTTTGCGCTTGCCTCGAATATCATGCGCTCCGTGATTTTCGACACGGTGCGCAAAGCGCAAACCGAAAAACGCGGCGGCGACTTTGATATCACGGTGCTCAGCACCGCCATTGCCGAGCAGGTGGGCGTCGAAGACTCGCGCTTTCTCGAGGTGGAACAAGCCATGCGGCAGCTTGACGCCATCGATCCCCGTCTGGCCCAGATGGTCGATATGCATTTCTTTGGTGGAATGACCTTCGAGGAAGTCGCCGAGGCGTTGTCGCTCAATGTGCGAACGATACGGCGCGACTGGCAAAAGGCGCAATTGCTGCTACAGACCTTTCTCAAGTAATGGGCGCCAGGAAATTATTTCTTCGTTCAATGTCCGGTTTTGAAGCTGGAGCACGTCCGCTATAGCAAGCTTACCGTTTGGGGATGCGTGTGCAGATTACCGCGAGCAACTGGCAGTTGCTCTCACCGCTCGTCGATGAAGCGTTAGCGCTCGCCCCCGAGGCGCGTAGCGCGTGGCTGGACGCGCAGACGCAACTCAGTGAAGCCGTGCATGTGCAACTGGCCGAATTGATCGCGGTGGCCAACGCGCCGGAAACCAACACCGTTCTGCGTACGCTGCCGAGCCTCGCAGCCAACCCCATGCTCGCTGCTCATGCCACGGGTGTACGCAGCAGCGGCGACATCGTCGGCCCCTATACGTTACTGCGTCCAATTGGCAGAGGCGGCATGGCCGAGGTCTGGCTTGCACGTCGCAACGATGGTGCTTACAAGCGAGACATCGCGCTCAAACTTCCACTCGGGCATCTACCACTCAATCACGCCACCGAGAGGCTGCTGCGCGAGCGTAATGTGCTGGCAGCGCTGGAGCACCCGTCCATTGCGCGCTTGTATGACGCAGGCGTGACCGCCGATGGACAGCCATTTCTGGCGATGGAGTATGTCGAAGGCGTTGACATCCGCGAATACGCAGCAAGGCACAAACTCACGCTGCGAGCACGCTCGCTGTTGGTCGTGCAAGTGCTCGAAGCGCTGCAATATGCGCACCAACGCCTGGTGGTTCACCGCGACCTCAAACCAAGCAACATTCTTGTGCGGGCCGACGGGCGCGTTGCCTTGCTCGATTTCGGCATCGCCAAGGTGTTGGATGCCTCCGATGGCGCACTGGTTGAAACGGAGCTCACGCGCGTCGGCGGCAGCGCAATGACTCGCGCCTATGCGGCTCCCGAGCAGTTGACGGGCGAACCGGTAACCACCGCATCCGATGTGTACGCGGTGGGAGTAGTGCTGCACGAATTGCTGGTCGGTGAGCGCCCGTTTGTTGCCACCGAATCACAACTGGGAAAACTGCTCGCCGCCATAGAAATCGGCGCGAATCCGCTCACGCCACCGGTGTCAACGTCTGATGTGGCGACACAGTATGGCGTGGCTACCGTGAACGCATGGCAACGCGCGCTTAACGGTGATCTCGATGCCATTTGCCGCAAGGCAATACGCTTCGAAGCTGTGTCGCGCTATCCAACCGCCCTCACTATGGCAGAAGATATTCGTCGCTGCTGGTTGCAACAACCCGTTCTGGCACGAGGCGGAAAATGGAGCTACCACGCGCGCAAATACCTCGCGCGAAATCGCGCTGCGATTGTTGCGATAGCGGTCGGCTCCGTCGTGACGCTAGGATTTGCACTGCATGCATTGCGAGCTACAGAAACAGCACGCAGTAGCGACGTTCAAGCGAGAGCGTACGAAACCGTCATTACCAGCCTGTTCGCGGGGATGAGCCCGGAGTTCGCCGATGTGCAATCGTTTACCGCCAAAGAATTTCTGGCGCGGAGCCTTGCCGGAATTCCGGACTCGGTATTAACCGTGGACCTGGCTCAAACCCTGGCGCGTACCTGCGAAAACATGTTTGACCTGCCCAATGCCAAGCGATTCTGGACGCTCTCGCTGCAGCTGGCGCAGCGCAGCAGCGACTACTTCAACATCGGGCTCGCGCAAGCTTCTCTGGCGTTAATCGCGTCCACCGAATCGGACTGGCCAGCCGCTGTAGCCGGGGTCGCGGCGGCACGCGCGACGGCGCTATCGTTGAGCGGCCCCAAGTATGCCGAGCTCCTGGCCAGCGCCTATTTGGTGGAAGGACGCATTGCTGACCTACAAGGCCGATACTCTGACGCCGACAACGCGTATGCCGCCGGCGTGCAAGCCATGTCGATTGTGTCGGGCGATCCGATGACGCTACGCTCCGACCTGTTACTACAACGTGCCACCGTCGCGCAGATGGTGATGAATCTGCCGTCGGCGCGAGCGCTCATACGTGAAGCCGAGCAGGTGCGCGACGAAAATCAAAATTGGACTAATGAGGCGCGTGCCCGATATGGCGTTCACGCCATGCTTTTGGACGAATGGGCTGGCGACTATCGGGCGGGTATCGCTCATGGTGAAGCCGCGTTGGCCGACCTCAGACAACGGGTCTCGGCGCAGCATGGCAGCCGAAATCTGGTTGCAACGCGGCTTGCTGCCATGTATGCGCGAACGGGTGCCGTCGCCAAAGCGCAGGCAATGCTCGATGAGCAACGTGGCGCGATCGTGAATGTCGAGGGGCAGGTCGGCCTAGATGCCCGACAAAGTTTGGCCATTGCGCAATCCACGGTCTATCTGATGACGGGCGAACATAAGAATGCGGTAGCGCTTATGGAACAGCTCCGCGTCGAAACCGAGCCTGCGGATAAGCGCTTGGCGATGGTGTTTCAACGCCGAATTGCGGAGGCGAATCTTCGCGCGGGCCTCACTGATACTGCACTACACCAACTCAATGAACTTCACGATCAGGCTGCCATCATGACCGGCTTAGGGCCGCAAGACCGCCTCCATATCGACTACCTATTCGGCATCGGAAACTTGCAAAAATCACAGTTCAAACAGGCATTGACGCTGTTGCAGCGACTCCCAGACGAGTACGAACGAACGCTTGGTAGCGGCAACCCGTTCGCAGGCGCAGCTCGCATGTACGTCCAACTCGCCATGATCGGAATCGCCGCAACCGGCGAGCATCCGTCCGCGCCTGCGGTGACAGCGCCGATTACCGATGCCGAGCGAAATGCAATCGCAAATTTTCCAAACGGCACCGCCCTTCGCGCGATGACCGCTACACCATTCGCGTCACTGCGCTGGCGAGAAGTCCCCGTCCTCAATTAATGATTGGAAAGAAAATGCAAGCTACCCTCGGCCCCATCCGTTTGCTCTCACTGGAATTACGCGCGCTCGTCATCGGAACGCCGCCGAAACCTCCGCAACCGTTTCCGGTAATGCGGATCGCCCTGTCTCTGCCCACGTTGGCCGGAATCACCAAGGCCAACGTGAGGATTCTTGTGGAGCGGGTAGACCCCAAGCGAGCAGCGACGTCGCAACCGATTGCGCTCATCGACGTCAACGAGCGAGGCGTTATTACCCAATGCTTCAACGTCAGTAATTCAGATCCAAAAGTTGGCGAAAACTTGACAGTGAGCGTCTATCTGGAGGGCGATCAAGACAAGCCTTTGCACGTCGGGCACGCCGTCGTTGCAGCAGGCCCGTCGCAGCCGCGCAGGTACTGACGGTGTCAGGATAGGTGAGCAAACCGAACTGCGCTGATTTGCTAATGACGCAAGTCACGTACCCCCAGCAAAGCTGGGGGCTTGATTTTGTTAGCCCCTCAAAGGGGCAAGAAACTGGCGTCGCCTGAAGGCGAGCTTTGACTCTCAACTT
>JAYVPF010000207.1:0-18860 GCA_043757535.1 Burkholderiales bacterium | reverse complement strand
GACAGCGACTACCTGATCCGCGTGGTGGTGCCGGACATCGAGGCGCTGGAAGCGTTTATTCTGGAACAGCTGACGCCCATCCCCGTCATTGAAAAGATCCGTTCCAGCTTTACATTGAAACAGGTGCGGTACAAGACGGCGCTGCCGCTGGGACACACTGGGCTTTGAGGGCGAAAAGCGCGTCAGTTTGGCGATTGATTCTGTAACAGCTTTACGCTGAACGCGCTGTTTCATGGGGGCTAGATGCAGATTTTGCCGAAATCCGACTTTAATCGAAATACAGATCTAGCCCCGGTGAACACGCCGTTTCAGAAAAAAGCTATTATGCTTAATCGAGCGCACAACTGCACCCAACGTGCGCTTCGCCATCAACGCGAATACCGGCATCCGCGTTAAGCTGGCTACCGAATCGTACTGCCGCTCACGGAAAAAATAATGTCTCACCGGCTTGGAAACTAATCATGGCGTGCCGGATTCGCATTGAGGGCAAGGAATTTGAGGTGGACAAAGTGCTGCCACGGCTCGCCGCGCAGTCGCCGCCATTGACGTACCAGGTCGTGCGCAAAGGCGAGGCGTACCGAAGGGGCAGGCAAGCGCTGGTGGCCGAACAATCTTCGCTCGAGATCGCGATGTCATCGGAATATTTTGCCGATCTGTCTGACGAATTTCCCGTCATCCGGCGTTTCCTGCTGACGCACATGACCATACTGTCGTGGCTGTCAAGCGTGACGGGCGTGCAGTACGCATACATCGAGGTCGTCATGCAGTTGCGCGATGTCCCCGAACTTCCACAGGAAGAGGGAGCGCTACCCGAGAACTTGATTCAACTGCTCGCGATGTCAGGATTGCGGTTGCGAATTTCGATCTCATCGGGCGGCGGCTAGGCAACTATCCCGCCAACCCAAACCGAATCCGCCCATCCTCTCCAACTTCGCGCGTCAACCGCCCAATCCGCCAGCCATGATTCACATGCGCGACCGCCTCGGCAATCGCGAAAAACAGCTGATGGTTATCGAGTTTGCGGCGAAACAGCGTGGGGATGAGTTCTGCTGCCGTTTTCGGGCCGCCTGCAACTGCACCGTAGAGATCGTTCATGCGATCATCGTGATGCGTTTCCAGCGCTTCTACGCGTATTTTGATGCCGCGGAACGGCAGGCCGTGTGAAGGCAGCACCAGCGTGTCTTCCTCGCAATATTTGTACGCCTGCAATGAGGTCACGTAGTCGGTCACCGGGTCGGACAGCGGCGTGACCGGCCAGACGTTGATGTTGGTGGAAATTTTCGGCAGCAGCATGTCGCCTGAGATGAGCACTTTCATCTCTTCGCAATAGAAACTCAGGTGCTCGGTGGTGTGGCCGTAGCCGCCGATAGTGGTCCAGAATTTGCCGCCGATTTCGAGCGTATCGCCCGGTGTGATGCGGTTGCAGCAGGGCGGGCGCGTGGGCACGCCGCCGGAGTAGGTGTTGCCGCGATTGGCGGTGACGTCAATCTGCGCTTCGGTCAGGCCGTGCGCGCGGAAAAACGTGGCCAGATTGTTGCGCTGATAAGCACCGCTGCCCTCGGCCACGCTGTGCGCGGCGAGCAGTTCCATCAGGCTCATCTCAACGATGATTGGGCCTTCTTTCGTCGCGAATCGTTCGGCGAGCCACTGCGCGTTACCCAAGTGATCGGGGTGATAGTGGGTGACGATGATGCGCGTGATTGGCTTGCCGCCCATCGTGCCCGCGAAGTGCTGCTCCCAGATGGCGCGCGTGGCTTCAACCCCAAAACCCGTATCGACGGCAGTCCAGCCGTCACCTTCCTCAATGAGCCACAAATTAATGTGATCCAGCGCAAACGGCAGTGGCATACGAATCCACTTGATACCGGGCGCGACGTCGATAAAAGCACCCGCCTCAGGCGGCGCGGCGTGGGGGAAATCTAGCGCTGTGTTCATGGCTTGATGCTAGCGGATGCGCGGGTGCTGCGTGCGCGCCCAGACTCACAAGCATCGATGCGTGAGGCGGGCCAGCCCGCGATTTGCGAGCCCGCCCAACGGCTATGATGCGGCCAGCCAAACAACCTGATGACAACAACGACCCATCCTGATGAGCGTTCGAATGCCCGCTTATGAGTCGGTTTAAACCAGTTCCGTGATCGCATTTTTTTCGGATCAAGTCCACCGACCCCCTTTTGCGCCGCAGCGCGCAACAGACGCCACATTTGATCGCTGGCTGACCTGGTTGGCGTGGGGATGTCTGGCCATTTACGCGCTGTTTTTCTTCGTTTTCACCGATGCAACAACACATACCGTCGACGGCGTTCGTGATTTTGAAGTAGCGCGATCCATTGCGCGCGGAGAGTTCTTCCCGAGTGTGAGTCAGCCATTTGCCGGACGTTTTCAAACGCCGCCTGCATACTTTTATCTGATCGCAATTCCGATCATGCTGGGTGGTGAGGAGCACGCGGTAATGCTCTGGATCGCGGCGCTTTGCTTCGCCTCGGTACTCCTCTTGCGTTGGCAACTCGCGCAAAGTTTCGGCCCGACGGTGGGCAATCTTTACGCGATAACGGCCTGCGTTTTTCCGACCAGTGTTTTCCTGCATTGCATCACTAATCCGTCGCTCGCTTATGCGTTCTCCGGGTTGATTGTTGCGAGCGTGCTGGCGCTCTGGCGCGGTGAGCGTCGCTGGGGCGTCGTGCTGGTGTTCGCGCTGGTGATGATTGTTCAGATGCACTTGTCGAGTCTTCCGCTGGTGGCAGCGGTGGCGCTGGTGATGCTCAGATTTCATCGGCGGATGATGTCGCGGGGTGCCTGGGTCATGGCGCTGTTGTGCGTTGTGCTGTGCGGCTTTTGGTTGATGCAGTATGGCTACCTGGCAAGCGATGTGCCGCCGCAGGAAAGCAGCAGCGCAGGCGATGCGACGACCGGGCTCGCCATCGTCGCTCGTCTGTTCAGCCTGTCGCAGTGGTGGGACATTGCCAGCATTTACCAGCAATACACTGGCGCGCTGGTGGATGCGCCCACGTGGGTTGCGGTGTGCACCGCGTTTCTGGGGGTCGTCGTCGCGTTTGCCGTGAGCGTCGTCTGTATTGCTGTACTGCGCGGCGAACGCTCCGTAGTGACGGTAATGCTGTTCATTACCGCGCTCACGATCACGCTGATGGTCGCGTATCTGAGCCATTGGGGGCTTTGGTATTTTGACGTTTTGCAGCCGTGGATTGCCGCCTTGTGCGCGCTGGGGCTGGGCCGTGTTCTCCTGTGGGCGCAACGGGAACTGGACACATTTGCGAGCGCTCTGATGAGACAGCGTGTTGCCTTCGCAGCGGTTTGCGTTGTCGCGCTGAGCAATGTTTTGCCGCAGGGCTGGCTGCACCGCCGTCTGGCGGTTCATGGCGAAGTCATGGTGCGTACGTCGGGCCTCTTTTTCCCCATCCACGCGAACTCTGACCAACCCGTTCCGTTAACCAGCGCGGGCACCCAATTCGCCTTTCGTCAGTGGCTGGCCACGCACCCGGAGTTGTGCATGAACAATGTGGTCGGCTCGTACGAGTGGTTGCTGCGCGACATGACTTTGCGTAGCGCCTACGCTGACTGTCGCAAGCTTCCCGAGCCTGCAAATGCGCTTTCGCCCACCTTGCTGGCGACGCATACCCGATTCGCGCCAACAGATAATTTTTCTGGCACGTTGCCGTTGCCGCTGGTGTGGCAGCGTGGCAACAGCCATGTTTACGAACTGCCGCCACAACAGATCAGCATCAATGGTCAAGCAGTCAATCAGCTATTTAGCGAGCAGAAAGTCAGCTACGGTTTTTATGCGCCTAGCCGCTTGCCGGATGGCGTGAGCGTGACGTTCGCTGCGCAGGCCGGACAGGGCGGGCAGGGCAGCGTAGGGCGCATCGCGCTCCGCTGCATCAATATGCCAGCGACGCCGACGATTATGTGGCGAGGCGGTGCTGGCTCGGCAGCGCCGCAACACCGTCTTTTGTTGAATGCCTCCCTGCTCGGGCTGCGTTATCTGGAGTACGAATTTGAACTTCCGCCCGGTGCTGCCAACGGCGGCAACAGTGGCGCGACCGTCGAAAGTATCGAGCCGCTTGACTGCGATGTTTCCGCTTTTACAAGACCCAATGTGAAGGCTTAATCTCGCTTGGCTATCATCGGGGACGCTACGACAACACTACTGATTGAAGGAGTAAAGCCATGATCGCAAACCACGCTCTGCGCCGTCGCGTGATCGTCAGCGCGCTGGCGCTACCCATGGTCGCTGCGTTGCCACGTTGGGTCGCGGCGCAGGTCCCCGCGCAATCCAAAATCATCGTCGGCTTTGCCGCAGGCGGCGGCGCGGATCTGATCGCCCGCATGCTGGCTGACAAGATGCGCGAAGGCCTGCCCGCCGGGACACAAATCATCGTTGAAAATCGAACCGGTGCCGGCGGAAAGATTGCTGTCGACGCGTTGCGCGCATCACCCGCCGATGGTGGCGCGATGTTGCTAGCGCCGCTGGTCACACCCGTGCTCTCGCAGCTCACGTTCAAAAACCCCGGGTACAACCCGGCGACCGACATGACGCCCATCGGCATGGTCGGCCACTTTCAGTTTGCGCTCGCAGTGCCGCCGAATCATCCTGCCAAGAACCTGGCCGAGTTCGTGACCTGGCTCAGAGCGAACAAAGACAAAGCCAACTACGGCAGCCCCAGCCCCGGCAGCCTGCCGCATTTCTTCGGCATCATGCTCGGCCGCGCGATTGGTGTCGACATGGTGCACGTGGCGTACAAGGGCGGCGCGCCCATGCTGAACGACCTGATGGGCGGCCAGATCGCCTGCGGCATGGACACGCACATCGAATTGATCGAGCTGCACAAGAGCGGCAAGATTCGCATCCTGGCGTCGTTCGGCGAGAAGCGAAGCTCGCTGATCCCCGATATTCCGACGATGGCCGAACTCGGCTTCAAAGACGCCACCGGCAGCGGTTGGTACAGCCTGTGGGCACCGGCGAAAACGCCTGCTGCGACGATTGCGGCGCTCAATAAAGCGTTGAATGTCGCGCTGGCGAATCCTGATGTGAAGGAAAAACTTGCACGTACGGGGACTGAGCCTGCGATGAGCACGCCGGAGGGGTTGGAGAAGTTTCGGTTGGCGGAGATTGAGAAATGGCGGCCAGTGATTGTGGCGTCGGGGTTTAAGGCGGATTGACAAGCTCGCTAGTCGCGGGCGACGCTTTGTCCCCTCTCCCCTCGTGGGAGAGGGCTAGGGTGAGGGGCGACGCCCAACGGGCGTCATCCTCGGCGCAGCCGGGGAACCAGTGGGTAACCCGCGCGAAGCGCAAATCGACCGCGTGCATTAGTTCAACTAAATTAAATCTGGCGTTTGCCACCATCGCGCTCCATGGCCGCGCGGGGCCAGTCACTTTTGGCAATTACCCCAAAAGTAACCAAAAGGGCTTGCCCCAAACCCCGCTTCATCCTCCGGTGCTCGCAACGGGCGGGATGCGTCAACGGCACACGAAAGCTTCGCTATCGCTACGCACAGTGTGTGCCGACGACGCATCTACGACCGCCCGTTGCTCCGCTCCTCGGCGCGGGCTGAAGGGGCGTTCGAACCGACGGATACCGCAGCCAGCACGGTCATCTACAAGCGTGGCAGCTAGCTGTCGCCGGTTACTTTTCGAACATATTGCAGCGCAGACTCATTGGAGTACTTGTCTGTAATACTCGCTGGGGGATCAGAAAAGAGACGGCGGGCGATCGCATTGGAAGGGCCATTGTCGGCAGACACGACTGCCTCTACGTAGAAATCATGTAGGTGATTTCGCCCCATACCGTGCTTGAACTCGGCAATTGCGCTCTGCGCAATTCGGCGACCGACGCCTCGTCTCCGCGACCGTTCCAGCACGGCGTAACCTAGTTGGAAACAAGGGAGGCACTCGTACGGTTGAGCATGCACCAACATAGCGATAGCTTGCACTGTTTTGTCGACGACGATAGCGTAGGTAAATCTGGAACCGCCGTTCGGTTCGTCGTGGAGCACCTTGATCTCCGAATGGAGGGCGCACGGCTTTAGGACAACTTCTTCGGCGTCAAGCGCTTCTTGAAGGCTTACCAGCGCCGTCATTGGATTGCTCATCATGTAGCCGCCCCCTTTACAGTGCGTTAGGAAAAGTAACCAAAAGAAGGCGAGGGCGACCCCAACGATTGTCCCAATCCTGCGATGCTAAAGAAATCGTGATCGTCAAACAGTTTTCTGTTTTTGATCGTTTTTTGCAGCTTCTTTGGGCTAATCAAGGGGACCCACTTAGCCGATGTTTGACTTTTTTCGTGTTTGCTCGCCAGCGCTTCGCGCATGCGCCGGACATCGTCGCTGCGCAATAAAGTTATTGTGTGACAGGTCGTCCTAAACTTTTGCGCAGCCAAATGCAAAGAAACAAGACGACGCCGATGACGGTTAACCCGGCACCGATGGCCCCCAAGCAAGCTGCCAAAATCGATGTTGCAAGCGTCGCCAGAACGTACAGTCCCAGCGCTTCAGCATGGAAAGTTGCTCGCTTTATTAGCTTGCAAACGAACCACAGTACAACAACCACAAGTGCGAAGTAAAACTGCAGCACCGCAAAATTGATCATTTCCGCCGAGCCTAGAACGAGCCGACATCGCTGCGCATCCAGATTGGCCCAACTCTGAAACTCGGTAGCGGTTTCTTGTGAAGTGATTACGCTAGGGGTTCTACGCGCTAGCTCGTAAGCCGCACCTTTCAACTTTCCTAGACTTAATAGGATTCCAGTTATCCCACCCGCGATCCAGTATGCGTGGCGTTCGCGATAGCCAAGCTTCTTAAATATCCAAGCTACGGTCGCTGATATTGCCCATACGACCAGAGCCATCCCAAATATTTCAGCAAAGATCACGTTGTTCTCCATAACTTCGGTGCAGCACCACGGGGCGTATAGCTATACCAATTTCTATCTGAGTTTATCGCGCATCATTCGCGCAGCGATCAAACATCGGTTCGAATCGCCCCTTCAGCCCGCGCCGAGGAGCGGAGCAGCGGGCGGTCGTAGATGCGTCGTCGGCACACACTGTGCGTAGCGATAGCGAAGCTTTCGTGTGCCGTTGACGCATCCTGCCCGCTTTTACGTAAATGCGCGAGCACCGCAGGAAACAGCGGGCTGTGGGGCAAGCGTTTTTGGTTACTTTTGCCGCGATTGGCAAAAGTGACTGGCCCCGCGCGGCCATGGAGCGCGCTGGTGGCACACGCGAAGCGCTGTTCAGCAGATCCTTCGACAGGCTCAGGGTGATCGGGTCTTTACAACCCACCTCATTCCGCCGGCCCCCTCTCCCTAACCCTCTCCCACAGGGGGAGAGGGGACAAAGGCCGGGACTGGAGTAAGCTTTCTCTATGAACGCTCGTCCCAATTTCATCTTCATCCTCGCCGACGATCTTGGCTCCGCTGACCTTGGCTGCTATGGCGGCGCAGGCGCATCATTCGACGTTTCGCCGAACATTGATCGTATGGCGAAGGAGGGCATGCGCTTCACGCATGCCCTCGCGAATTCGCCGGTCTGTTCGCCGACTCGATTTGCGCTGATGACAGGCCGCTACCAATACCGTTTTCGCGGCGCGGCGGAAGAGCCGATGGGCGGCAATGCTCGCGGCAGTCAGGTAGGGTGGGCACTCCGTGCCCACCAAACAGCGGCAAACGAACCAGTCTGCTTGCGTGCGGTGATGGTGGGCACGGGGTGCCCACCCTACGGAGACATCTTCTCGCGATGCCTAAGGATTCACCTGAATTTAATCTGGTAGCGACGCTTCACAAAGAAAATTACACGCTCGAATCACGTACAAAACGCATGTCGCATTTTTAAGCATCCGAATTGCGTCTATTCAAACGCCCGTAATCTTCGGATGCGTCTTAAGCCAATCTCGCAGCGCATTGTTCAGGCGTGTTTGCCAGCCCGCGCCAGTGTCCTTGAAGGCTCCAATCACATCCGCATCCAGGCGGATGTTCACATGCGCCTTTGGATGGGCGAGCACGGGTCTGCCGCGTTTTGGTTTGAGCATTGCTTTGGCTGCTGGCTGGCCAAATAGCTCACCTAACACCGCCGCAGCTGGGCGGGCCTTGGCGAACCATTCGTCGGTTGCCTCCGGCGCGTCGTTGTCGATCAGCTCAGGATTGGGTTTGCGTGGCATATCGGGTTCTTTCTCTCTGATTCGCGCGGCGTAGGCTGATTACATGAAGGGCACCGCCTCTTGGGGTAAACACCAGCATATGCAGGGGCTCACCGATAAAACCAAGCGCTTGGTAGCGCCTTTCACCGTAGTCCTCGCGAGTGTCCTCAACGATGAGCGCGCTACTCCAATCGAAGTCCTCTGCGAGTACGAATGGCAATTCCCGGTCTTCCTCATTGCGCAAGCTTTTGGCAGGATCGTAGGTCACTCGCATCTATTATTGTATCCACAATAATTGGTGTCCCGCTTTGTAGGGTGGGCAGCCTCTGCCCACCCAGCGGCGGCAGGCGAACCCGTCCTCTTTCGCGCAATGACGGTGGGCACGGGGTGCCCACCCTACGCAAGACTCCGAAATATGGGGAATGAGGACTGCGGTAAGCTTTCTCCCATGAACGCTCACCCCAACTTCATCTTCATCCTCGCCGACGATCTTGGCTCCGCTGACCTTGGCTGCTATGGCGGCGCAGGCGCATCATTCGACGTTTCGCCGAACATTGATCGTATTGCGAAGGACGGCTTGCGCTTCACTCACGCGCTCGCGAATTCACCCGTATGTTCGCCGACTCGCTTCGCGCTGATGACGGGCCGATACCAATACCGTTTACGTGGCGCGGCGGAAGAGCCGATGGGCGGCAATGCGCGGGGTAGTTCGGTGCTGGGTTTGCCGCCGGATGTGCCGACGCTGGCTAGCCGACTGCGCGACGCGGGTTATCGCACCGCGCTGACGGGCAAATGGCACCTTGGGCATGGGCCTACGTTCGGCCCGCGACAGAGCGGCTACGACTATTTTTTCGGCGCAACGGCGGGTGCGGTTGATTACTTCACGCATAGGGATTCGCGGGGCAATCACGATCTGTGGGAGAACGAAACCGAGATTCATGAGGACGGGTATTTCACCGACATGGTGAGTGACCGCGCGGTGAAGTGGATTGATGAGCAATCGGCGGACACGCCGTTTCTGCTCTCCGTGCATTACACCGCGCCGCACTGGCCGTGGGAGACGCGCGATGATCGCGAAGAGGCGTTGCGCATCAGCCCAAAAATAAGTCATGTAGATGGCGGCTCGCTCGACAAATACTGGCGCATGATTCACCACATGGATGAGGGCATCGGGCGCATGTTGGCGGCGCTTGAGGCGAAGGGAATGGCTGACAACACGCTGGTGATTTTCACGAGCGACAACGGCGGTGAGCGTTACTCGAAAAATTGGCCATTTATTGGCGGCAAGATGGACTTGCTGGAGGGTGGTTTGCGCGTGCCACTGGTGGCGCGCTGGCCTGCGCGCATCAAGCCGGGCGGCGTGTCGGCGACGCCGAATTTGACGATGGACTGGACGGCCACGATGCTGGCTGCGGCGGGCGTTGCGGATAGCGCAGATGCGCCGCTCGATGGCGTGGACATGGCGCCAGTGCTCGCCGATCCCACGCACAATCCGGAGCACGCAAAATCGCGAAAGTTCTACTGGCGCATGAATCATCGTAAGCAGGCAGCCATGCGTGATGGCCCGTGGAAATATCTGGCGATTGATTCGCATGAGTATTTGTTCAACGTGGATGCCGATCCCCGTGAACGGGCGAATCTGGCGAAGCGCGAACCAGCTCGGTTAGAAGCGATGCGCGCCGAATGGCAAGCCTGGGCGGCAACCATGCCCGGCATTCCGCCGGATGCGCAGGTGCATCTGGTGTTTGGCGAGGCGGAGCTGCCTCGGGCGACTTTTTAATGCGCCGGCTGCGCAGCTAAACTTTGCACATGCCGACGCCCCTCCCACTTTCACGCCGCCAAACTTTCACCATCACCGATCTCGCGGACGAGTTTGCGCTGACCACGCGTGCGATCCGCTTTTATGAAGATCAAGGTTTGCTGTCTCCCGAGCGTCGCGGTACGCGACGGATTTACAGCCAGCGCGAGCGCGTGCGGCTCAAGCTGGTGCTTCGTGGGAAACGTCTTGGAATGAGCCTCGCCGATATCGCGGGCATTCTCGACCTCTACGACGCGGATCACAACGAGCGGCCACAGCTCGTGAAATTTCTGGAAGTGTTGGCAACCCGCAGGGTTTTGCTGGAGCAGCAACGCGAAGACATTGACGTGGTGCTGGAAGAAATTTCGACCATCGAGCGCGACTGCCGCAAGCGGCTGAAAAACTCGGCGGAGTAGCGCTCCCTCCGCCGCCCCTGCGAAGTAGGGGAGGCGTCGCGCTGCGACCGAGGGGTAACTCGTTGGTTGCCAACACCCCCCCTTTGCCACCCTCTTAGAAACCCCTCTGCCCTTCGGGCATCTCCCCTACTTCGCAGGGGCGACAAAAATAGTCTTACGTTGACGTAAACGTCAACTTGGGCGCTACAATGCTTCAGCATGCTGACCGCTCAAAAAACCGCTGACATCCTGTCGATTTTCAATTCGCAGGGCGCGATGAAATTGATTGGTGCGCGACTTACTGAGATTGATGAAGGCATTGCCGAGTTTGAGGTGGATTTCCGTCCTGAGCTTTCGCAGCAAAACGGCTTCTTTCACGCGGGCATCATCGGTACGTTGGTTGACACTGCGGGTGGCTGCGCGGGTGCGACGCTGATGCCGCCGGGCAGCAACGTGCTAACCGTGGAATTCAAGCTGAATTTACTTGCGCCCGGTGACGGCGAGAAGCTTCGTGCGCGGGGTGAAATTATCAAATCTGGCCGCACATTGACGATTACTCAAGGCAAAGTTTTTGTGACGAAAGACGGCAAGGAAACGCTCTGCGCCCTGATGCAGCAGACGTTGATTTCGATTCCGGCAAAGTAGATTTTTGTGAGAGCGGTTCTGCCGCGTTGGCCGCGCAGCGAAGCCGCCGTCGCGGCGGAACCGCTCACACAGTGAAACAGGAGGCCCACTATGCAATTCCCCCAACTCAAATTCGATCTCGGTGAAGACATCGACATGCTGCGCGATTCGGTCGCGGCGTTCGCTGCGAATGAGATTGCGCCGCGCGCTGCCGAGATTGACCGTGACAACCAGTTCCCGATGGATTTGTGGAAAAAGATGGGCGACCTTGGCATTCTCGGCATTACGGTGCCCGAGGAGTACGGTGGCGCGGGTATGGGCTATGTGGCGCACTGCGTGGCGATGGAGGAAATCAGCCGTGCCAGCGGCGCGGTCGGGCTGTCCTATGGCGCGCACTCAAATCTTTGCGTGAATCAACTGAAACTGAACGGCAGCGACGCACAAAAGAAGAAATACCTGCCCAAACTCATCTCCGGCGAACACGTTGGCGCGCTCGCCATGAGCGAACCCGGTTCCGGCTCGGATGTCGTGAGCATGAAACTGCGCGCCGATCTTCGTCACGAAGGGGGCGACCACTACGTGCTTAATGGCAACAAGATGTGGATCACCAACGGCCCCGATGCGGACACGTTGGTCGTCTACGCCAAAACTGATTTGAGCCTAGGTTCGCGCGGCATCACGGTGTTCATCATCGAAAAAGGGATGAAGGGCTTTTCAACAGCGCAGAAGCTCGACAAACTGGGCATGCGCGGATCCAACACCTGTGAGCTGGTGTTTCAGGATTGCGAAGTGCCGGTCGAAAACGTGATGCGCGAAGTCGGGCAAGGCGTGAAAGTGCTCATGAGCGGGCTCGATTACGAGCGCGCAGTGCTCGCGGGCGGATCGGTGGGCCTGATGGCGGCTTGCCTTGATGTGGTGTTGCCCTACGTTCACGAACGCAAGCAATTTGGCCAATCCATCGGTGAGTTTCAGCTCATGCAGGGAAAGTTGGCCGATATGTACGCCATCTATTCCGCTGGTCGAGCCTACCTGTACGCCGTCGCGCAGGCGTGTGATCGCGGTCAGGTCACGCGCAAGGACGCGGCGGCGGTGATTCTGTACTGCGCCGAAAAAGCGACCTGGATGGCGGGCGAAGCGATTCAGGCGTTGGGCGGTAACGGCTACATTAACGACTATCCGACCGGGCGCATCTGGCGCGACGCCAAACTCTATGAAATTGGCGCGGGAACGAGCGAAGTGCGCCGCATGTTGATCGGGCGTGAGTTGTATAACGAAACGAAGTGAAATAAGACTTAAATCATTTACTAGAAGCGTTGTCATCCTGAGCCCGCGCGAAGGATCAGGTGGCAAGCTGCGATCTCAGCTAAAAGACCTCAGTCATTAACTCACCTGATCCTTCGCCCTGCTCAGGATGACATCCCTTATGCCGAAAGCCAATCTCGAAAAATTGTTTGCCAATAACCGCGCCTGGGTCGCCTCAGTGCTTGCGGATGATGCGCAATTTTTTGAGCGATTGAAGCATCAGCAAGCCCCCCAATATCTGTGGATTGGCTGCTCGGACTCACGCGTTCCGGCGAACCAGATTATTGGTCTGCCGCCCGGTGAAATTTTTGTGCATCGTAACGTCGCCAACGTGGTCGCGCATACCGATCTGAATTGCCTGTCAGTGTTGCATTTTGCGGTGGAAATATTGCACGTCAAGCAGGTCTTGCTGGTGGGACACTACGGCTGCAGCGGCATTGCGGCGGCGTTTGACGGCGAGCGGCTGGGTGTGTCCGACAACTGGTTGCAGCACGTTCGTGACACGCTGGAGCGGCATCGCCCGAGCATTGATGCGCTGCCGGATCGCGACAGCAAGCTGCGCAAGCTCTGCGAGTTGCATGTGGCCGAACAGGTGGTCAATGTGGCGCGCACGACGGTCGTGCGCGACGCCTGGTCGCGCGGACAGCCGCTGGCCGTACACGGTTGCGTGTATGGGCTGGAAGATGGTTTGCTGCGTAATCTGGACATTGATCTGACGCATCCGGATAGCGTTCGCGAGGTCGCAGCCAAGGCTTTCGCTGCGATTGAAGCCCGCGCTGGCGAGGGCATTGAGGCGTAATTCCATTTCTAAATCAATACTGACTTTGTCGCCTTCGGCTTGCCGTGCTCACGCACTGTCTGCGGCTCGGCTTCGCGTCATTATTGATTTAGAAATGGAATAAGGAACATGCGATGACACGAAACCACTGGATGTTGCTTGGCTTTTTCCTGATGATCTTCGGCATGCTGGCTTATGCCGCGCTGCCGATGCCCGGTCGCCTGTTGATCTGGTTGGGCGTCGCTTTAGCGTGGTTTGGTATGGCCATTGCCTTGCAAAATCAGCCGTGGTCAGCAAAGGGAAAGCTATTTCTGCAAACATTGATCGGTGCGGCTGCTCTGGCTATCGCCATGAGCGCTACGCGGTTGTCCATCGCAGGCATTACCCTGGCTGCGTTGATGGGCGGCATCATCGGCGCATTTGCGTCACAATGGAGCATGTGGATCGCCCGCCGTCCGAACTAGGCTTGCCCTAACCACCATCAAAAAATCTTTGGAGAGAACATCATGTCGGATCCCGTAGTCATCGTTAGTGCAGTACGTACCCCCATGGGTGGAATGATGGGTGACTTCGCGTCCCTGTCGGCATCCGATCTGGGGGCTGTGGCCATCAAAGCTGCGGTCGAACGCGCGGGCTTGAAGCCCGAGCAAATTGAAGAGGCGATCATGGGCAATTGCCTGATCGCCGGACAGGGTCAGGCCCCGGCGCGACAAGCCGCTCTGAAGGCGGGTTTGCCCAAAAGTGCCGCCGCCGTCACGCTCACCAAAATGTGCGGCTCGGGCATGAAGGCTACGCAGTTAGCGCATGACGAAATCATGGCGGGCAGCCGCGAAATCGTGGTTGCTGGCGGTATGGAATCGATGACCAACGCGCCGCATATGATGCCGAAATCACGCGCTGGCTATCGCTACGGCGCGGTGCAAATGCAGGATCACATGGCCACCGATGGACTGGAAGATGCGTACGATCACAAGGCGATGGGTGTGCACGCCGAAAACTGCGTGAAGAAATACGAATTCACGCGCGAAGCGCAGGACGCGTTTGCCATCGCATCGACCGAGCGCGCCAAAGCGGCCACCGCCAGCGGCGCATTCAAATGGGAAATCGCGCCGGTCAGCGTCAAGGGCCGCGCCGGTGAGGTGGTGATTGACACTGACGAGCAGCCGCCGAAAGCCAAGCTCGACAAGATCCCCGGCCTGAAACCGGCCTTCATCAAAGAAGGCACGATCACGGCGGCGAACGCTTCGTCCATCTCTGACGGCGCGGCCGCACTGGTGCTGATGAAAGAGTCAAAAGCGAAAGCTTTGGGCCTGAAGCCGATTGCAAAAATCGTTGCCCACGCCGAGCATAGCCACGAGCCTGAATGGTTCACCACGGCTCCGGTCGGCGCGATCAAGAACGTGCTCAAAAAAACCGGCTGGGACGCGAAAGACGTTGACCTATTCGAAATCAACGAAGCCTTCGCCACGGTCACCATGGCCGCGATGAAAGAGTTCGACATTCCGCACAACAAGGTGAACATTCACGGCGGCGCGTGCGCACTGGGCCATCCGATCGGCGCATCCGGTGCCCGCATCCTTGTCACGCTGATGGGCGCGCTGAAAAAAACCGGTGGCAAAAAAGGCGTTGCGGCGCTGTGTATTGGCGGTGGCGAAGGTATCGCTATGGCCATTGAGATGATGTAGGTCAGGACAAACCGGCAATGGCGAAAACTGTTCTCGTACTCGGGGCCAATCGCGGCCTCGGGCTTGAATTTGCGAAACAGTACGCGGGCGATGGCTACGACGTCATCGCCACTTGCCGCCGTCCGGCAGAAGCGGCCGAACTACGCCGTGTCGGTGTGCGTATTGAAGCGCTCGACACCAGCATCTCGTCATCGATTGCTACGCTCGCGGAAAAGCTGAAAGACGACTCGATTGACGTGATGATCTGCAACGCGGGCGTGTACGGGCCGAGGAGCGACGGGCTCACCGACATGCCGACGGAAGACTTCGATCTGGTCATGCGCACCAACGTGCTCGGGCCGCTGCGATTGACGCTTGCGTTTGCAGACAACGTCGCGCGTGCGCGCGGTGCGATGGTTTTCATGTCGTCGCGCATGGGCTCGATCTCGACGATGAGCAGCGCCTCGGGCATCGCCTACCGCGCCAGCAAAGCCGCGTTGAACGCGGTGGTGAAAGCCGCTTCGCTGGAGCTGGGCAAAAAAGGCGTGCGCGTTCTGGCGCTGCACCCGGGCTGGGTGCGCACCGATATGGGCGGCCCGCAGGCCTCGTTGACGGCCACCGAGAGCGTGGCTGGCATGCGTCACGTCATCGACAAAGCGTCTGACCTGCACGGCGGGCTTTACGACAACACGGGGGCTTTGATTCCTTGGTAACGACACATTTAAGAGCAACAGCTTTTCAATAAAACCGCCGCCTCATAGGGGCTAACGCAGTAAATCGTATGAAATCGACTTTAGCCAATTTGTCCTCCTTGCCCTGCTGTGGTGGTCGTTTCAGGCTAAAGCTGCTTGCCTGTTGTGAGCCACCAATTCATGCGTAGCGCTCTCGAACTTGTTGCTGCCGCCGAGCGTGAAATCATCACGCTGTCGTTCGACGAAATGCGCGCTGCGATGGCCGATCCGAATACGGTGATCATTGACATCCGTGACGTACGTGAACTCTGGCGCGAAGGAAAAATCCCCGGCGCGATCCATTCGCCGCGCGGCATGAACGAATTCTGGATCGACCCGACGAGCCCGTATCACAAGCCCGTTTTTGCAAGCGGTAAACGCTTCGTGCTGTACTGCGCAGGCGCGTGGCGCTCCGCGCTCGAAGCGAAGATGTTTCAGGATATGGGCCTGACCAACGTCGCACACATGAGCGGCGGATTCAGCGCATGGAAAGCCGCAGCGTTGCCCATAGAAACCGTGGAGCCGCGAAAGCCGTGAAAGCGAGTTTCGACGCTCTGCTCGCCCAGTTGCCGTGCGCCGCAACGGCGACGTGGCCCGCTGGCGAACCCTTCATGCGTGCGCTCGCACACGGCAGTATGAGCGTCGAGGCGTTCGCGCCGAACGAACTCGACCGTCAGTCACCGCATACACAGGACGAGCTCTACTTCATCCAGAGCGGCAGCGGCACATTGACCATCGACGAAGTCGCGCATAGCTGCGGCCCGGGAGACGCCTTCTTCGTCGCCTCTGGACAGTCGCATCGGTTCACCGAATTCACCCAAGATTTCGCCACTTGGGTGGTGTTTTGGGGCTCTGAAGGAGGCGAAACATGAGCCGCGAGGAAGTCACCCAGTTCTTTGACGACTATCGATCAAGTTTCAACCGGCTAGACGCAGATGCAGTGGCTGATTGCTGGCATGTTCCGTCGGGCATCACGTACGCAGCGAAGGATGGCGCCGACGCCGCGCTTGCCTGGTGGGCGGACGATGCGCCGATGCGCCAGAACATGAGAGCGCTGTGCGATCTGTATCGCGACAACGGCTATGACCACGCGGCGTACGAGATAGAGACTTGCGTTCCGATGGGTGCGCGTCACGCATTTGCGCTCGTGCACTGGACGCTCAAGCGGCAGGACGGCAGCGTCCTGCAATCGTTCCGCACCGGCTATAACCTGATGCGCACCGCGGGCGGCCCGCGCGTCGTACTCGCCACGCAATTTGAAGAAAACAGTCACGAGATCAAGACTCATGTTGCTAACTGAAGACCAACGCATGGTGCGCGACAGCGTCCGCGCGTATGTGCAAGAGCAGATCGCGCCGAAGGCCGCCGCGTGGGACAAGTCACATCACTTTCCGGCGGCGGAATTGAAGGGTCTTGCCGAACTCGGTTGTTACGGAATCGCCGTGCCCGATGAGTACGGCGGCGCGGGGCTCGACTACACGTCACTCGCGATCATTCTCGAAGAAATCGCAGCGGGCGACGGAGGCACCAGCACGGTTGTCTCGGTCAACAACTGCCCCGTCTGCTCGATCCTGATGAGCTTTGCCAACGTGCAACAAAAACGCGACTGGTTGGTGCCGCTCGCACGCGGCGATATGCTCGGCGCGTTCGGTTTGACCGAATCGCATGCGGGTTCGGATGCGTCAAGTCTGCGCACGACTGCGACGCTCGAAGTTGGCAAAAGCGGCGACCATTACGTCTTTAACGGCGCGAAACAATTCATCACATCGGGAAAGAGCGCAGACGTTGTCATCGTGATGGCCGTGACCGACAAGTCTGCGGGAAAGCGCGGCATCAGCGCGTTCCTCGTACCAACGAAAACGCCGGGCTATACGGTGGCGCGGATCGAGGACAAACTCGGCCAGCATTCCAGCGACACTGCGGCGTTGCTTTTTGAAAACTGCCGCGTTCCGGCCTCGTTGCGCATAGGCGATGAAGGCGCGGGCTACAAGATCGCGCTCGCTGGACTCGAAGGTGGCCGCATCGGTATTGCTGCACAAAGCGTCGGCATGGCGCGGGCCGCGTTCGAGGCGGCGCTCAGATACGCCAACGAGCGCTCGACGTTTGGCAAACCGATCTTTGAGCATCAATCGGTACAGTTCAAACTCGCAGACATGGCCACACAAATTGAAGCGGCGCGACAGCTCATCTACCATGCGGCAAGTCTGAAAGACGCGGGCCAGCCTTGCCTTACGCAAGCGGCTATGGCGAAGCTTTTTGCAAGTGAAATGGCCGAGCGCATTTGCTCCGACGCGATTCAGATTCATGGCGGTTCGGGGTACGTATCGGACTTTCCGGTTGAGCGCATTTATCGCGACGTTCGTGTGTGCCAGATTTACGAAGGCACGAGCGACATTCAAAAAATACTGATCGGGCGCGGCCTCGCATCCGGCGCATACGAAATCTAGGGGGACAGGATATGGCCGGTGCAATCGATTTTTACTTTGACTTCTCGTCGCCGTACGGCTATCTCGCCGCCGAGATGATTGAAGCGCTCGGACAGCGTGTAAGTCGCGCTGTGAACTGGCATCCGATTTTGCTGGGTGTCGTGTTCAAGGCCACGGGTGGTCAACCGCTCACGATGGCACCGATGAAGGGGCCGTATTCGGAGAACGATTTCCGTCGCAGCGCAGCGTTCTACGGCGTCCCGTACCGAGCGCCGAGCGTGTTCCCCATCGCCACGCAGAACCCGGCGCGCGCCGTGCTCTGGATGCAGGAGAAACATCCTGCGCATGCGAAGAAATTTACGCTGGAACTCTATCGCGCCTTCTTCCGCGGTGATCGCGATATCAGCAAACTCGACGTCATTGGCGACATCGCTGCGGGCCTCGGGTACAGTGCCGACGAAGTCATCGCCGCTACACAATCTGACGACATCAAGAGCAAGCAGAAAGCGAACGTCGAAGCCGCGATTGCCAAAGGTATTTTCGGCTCGCCGTTTTTCATCGTCGACGGTGAGCAGTTCTGGGGCGCGGATCGTCTTCCGATGCTCGAAGCGTGGATCACCAAAGGCGCTTGGAAATACTGATGCCGACCATCGAGTCAAAATTGAATCCACGCGACGCCAGTGTGCTCGCCTCAAGGCAGTCGATGCAGGCGCTGGTGGAAGATTTGCGTGCAAAGCACGCAGCCGCTGCGCTTGGTGGTGGCGACGCTGCGCGCGCCAAACACACGGCGCGCGGCAAACTGCTGCCGCGTGATCGCGTGAAGCAATTGCTCGATCCGGGCTCGCCGTTTCTCGAACTCTCAGCGCTCGCGGCGTTCGAGATGTACAACAACGATTCACCCGGCGCGGGCATCATCACCGGCATCGGGCGTGTGAGTGGCCGCGAGTGCGTGATCGTCGCTAACGACGCAACGGTCAAGGGCGGCACCTACTACCCG
>JAYVPF010000206.1:0-4983 GCA_043757535.1 Burkholderiales bacterium | reverse complement strand
CGCTTCGCGGAAACAAGAAATCGATGAAAAATACGGAATTGCCTGAAATTTAGGCACCGCATAGTTTGCGAATTAGGGGCTTTTCTGTCAGACACTATGTAGCAGCAGGACTGAACGCAAAGCGCATGCGCTCCGTGATTGACGTAGCGCTGGAACGCTTCAAGCTTGATCAGCAGGAATTTGCACAACTGGCAGCGGCGCAGAAAGCGGATCAGGCACAACGCGGTAGCGAGCGCACCATTGCTGAGCCAAGGCGCTGCTCTGAGGTCGTGGTGTGAGCGAACCCGACGCGTACGCGCTGCTGCGTTCGCAGGCGATGCATGCGCGTTGCTCGATTGCCGAGATCGCCGAGCGCGTTCGTGTGAACAGTGGTGCGTGATTAGCGTGTTGCGCTAAATCGGCGCGCGGATTTGGTGCGCATCGGTTGAAAAATGGCGGCGTTTGCACTGAACCTGAGTTGGCACGACTTTCGCTATGCAAGGGTGTGGCGGTCGATGATGATCGCAACAGGGCACCTCTAATAATTCGCTTTTGGGGATGCAGCGCTAGGAGCCCGGAGCGCAGCAACCGCAACGTACGCTCTGGTACGTGAGTTCATTTGCCAAACGCGCGAGCACCGCGCGACAACGCAATGCGCCCCACAAATGAATTATTAGAGGTGCCCAACAGTCTCTCCAGTCCGAACAACTCGCTTTGCGTTGAGCACAGGGGCTCGCAACGGCAAGGTCGCGCGCCCCTTTTTCTTTATTGCGGAGTCCTTTATGAGTATCGAACGCATCGTGCCCCCAGCTTTAATCGTCACTGACGTCGTCGAAAGCGCAGCGTCGGGCCTCAATCAACCGGAGTCAGCCACGCGTCGCAAGCTCGTGCAAACCGCAGGCGCTGCGGGCCTGATGTCGCTGGTGCCACCGCTTGTGCGCCAGGGCGCATGGGCACAAGGCTCCGACGCGCCCGAGAAAAAGGAAGTCAAGATCGGCTTTATTCCGCTGACCGATTGCGCAAGCGTAGTCATGGCGTCGGTGTTAAAACTCGACGAAAAATACGGCATCAAGATCATCGCTACCAAAGAGTCAAGCTGGGCGTCCGTCCGCGACAAACTGGTCAACGGCGAGCTTGATGCGGCGCACGTTCTCTATGGCCTGATTTACGGCGTTCACCTAGGCATCGGTGGCCCGAAAAAGGACATGGCGGTGCTGATGACGCTCAATAACAACGGGCAGGCCATTACCATCAGCAATCAGCTGAAAGACAAAGGCGCGGTCGATGGTCCGTCGCTCGCCGCGCTTATGAAGAAGGAAAAACGCGAATACACCTTCGCGCAAACCTTCCCGACCGGTACGCACGCCATGTGGCTGTACTACTGGCTCGCCGCGAACGGCATCAATCCGATGACCGATGCCAAAGTCATCACCGTGCCGCCGCCACAAATGGTCGCCAACATGCGCGTTGGCAACATGGACGGCTACTGTGTCGGTGAGCCGTGGAATGCGCGCGCGATTTTCGACAAGATCGGATTCACCGCGACGACCACGCAGGATATCTGGACGGATCACCCCGAAAAAGTGCTCGGCACGACTGACGAATTCACCAAAAAATATCCGAACACAGCGCGCGCGATGGTCGCCGCCATTCTCGAAGCCTCACGCTTCATTGACCAGGAAACCGACAAGAAAAAAACCGCAACGATTCTTGCCGACAAGTCCTACGTTAACGCACCTGTTGAGGTGATTGAAGACCGTTGGGAAGGCAAATACGACAACGGCAACGGCAAGAAATGGACTGACGCCAACGCCATGAAATTCCACAAGGACGGTGTGACGAATTTCCCGTATTTGTCAGATGGCATGTGGTTTCTCACTCAGCACAAACGTTGGGGCTTGCTCAAGGAGCATCCTGATTATCTGGGCGTGGCCAAGTCGATCAACAAAATCGACATCTACAAGAAAGCGGCAACCGCCGCCAAGGTCGCCATTCCAAAGAGCGATATGCGCAACTCCAAGTTGGTCGATGGCGTGGTGTGGGACGGCAGCAACCCGAAAGCGTATGCCGACGCGTTCAAAATAAAGGTGTAAATGCAATGACGTTCGTAGGGTGTGCACCAAAGTGCACACCGTTCTTACGCAATAGTCACAGGCAACAAGTCACAACGATGGTGCGCACTCTGATACGCACCCTGCGCAGAAAACTTCCAGATCAGCGAGCCAAAAAAATGACCGCCACATTGACTATTGACGCGATGCTCACGACCTACGGCGACGCTGTCGTGGCTGCGATGCCTGCGCCCGAAGCGCCCGCTGAAATCATCCGCTTGTCCGCAGAACAAATCGCTGTCGCCGCCGAGCGCGAAGCACAAACGCAACTCGCCGTGCGCCGCCGTCGCGAACGCCTAGCGGGCCTCGTGCAAAGCATCGTGCCCGGCGTCGTCGGTATTCTGGTCTTCCTGCTCCTGTGGCAAGGCCTCACACACGTCGCTACGCAAATTCCCGGCCCCGCAAAGGTGTGGGACAGCGCGGTTAAATTATTTAGCGATCCGTTCTACCGAAAGGGGCCGAATGATCAGGGAATCGGTTGGAACATTTTGGCTTCGTTGCAACGCGTGGGTTTGGGCTTCGGACTCGCTGCACTCGTGGGCATTCCAGCAGGATTCATGATCGGGCGCTTCGAATATCTGAACCGTATGACCTCGCCGATCATCAGTCTGCTGCGTCCGGTATCGCCGCTTGCCTGGTTACCAATTGGTCTCATGGTGTTCAAGGCGGCGAACCCCGCTGCAATCTGGGTGATTTTCATCTGCTCCATCTGGCCGATGATCATCAACACAGCGACCGGCGTGCAACGCATCCCGCAAGATTATCTGAACGTCGCGCGCGTATTAAATCTCTCTGAATGGAAAGTGTTCACGAAGATTTTGTTCCCTGCTGTTTTGCCTTACATGTTGACCGGTGTGAAGCTCTCCATCGGTGTCGCGTGGCTTGTCATCGTCGCGGCGGAAATGCTCACAGGTGGCGTCGGCATTGGCTTCTGGCTGTGGGACGAGTGGAACAATCTGGTCGTTGAGCACATCATCATCGCGATCTTCACCATCGGCATTGTTGGCCTTTTGCTTGAGCAGACGCTAATCTGGATTGCCAAACGATTCCAGTTTGACTGATAGGTAGCAACGGAGAACATCATGGCCAATCCATTTCATCTCGTCGTCGACAACGTCGACAAACGCTTCAACACCAAGCAGGGTGAATTCATCGCGATTCGTGACATCAATCTGCGTGTGCAACGCGGCGAATTTACGGCGTTGATCGGTCACTCCGGCTGCGGAAAATCGACGCTGCTCAATTTGATCGCAGGACTGGACGTAGCTACGAGCGGTGTGCTCGTGTGCGCGGGCCGTGAAATTTCAGGGCCGGGGCCGGATCGTGGTGTTGTGTTTCAGAATCATTCGCTGCTGCCGTGGCTCACTTGTTTTGACAATGTGTACCTTGCGGTTGAGCGCGTATTCGGCAGCACCGAAAAGAAGCCGCAACTCGCCGCACGCACCGATGCCGCACTCAAAATGGTAGGCCTCACGCATGCCGCACACAAGCATCCGAACGAAATTTCCGGCGGCATGAAACAGCGCGTCGGCATTGCGCGAGCGCTCGCGATTGAGCCCGCGGTTTTGTTGCTCGACGAGCCGTTCGGCGCGCTCGATGCACTCACGCGCGCTCATCTGCAGGACGAATTGATGCGTATCGTCGCAGAGACGAAATCCACCGTGATCATGGTCACGCATGATGTGGACGAAGCCGTATTGCTGTCCGACAAAATCGTCATGATGACCAACGGACCATCAGCCACTATCGGCGAAATTCTCGACGTGAAACTGGCTCGACCACGTGATCGCCTCGAACTCGCCGAAGACACGGACTATCACCACTACCGCAAGGCAGTTGTGGAGTTTTTGTATTCGAAGCAGAAGAAGGCGGCGTAGCGACGGCGAGCGAATCGAGGCAACATTGCCAGCGCCGCGAGTCTCCCCTGCGGAGTAGGGGGAATGTCACAACGCTACAGAGGAGTAGCGTGCGATCCTTTCTGGGTGTGTCGGAGAGACGCTTCCGCCAAACCCTAAATCGCCACCACCGACACCGCGCACCAAAGTCCGCTGTGCTCCGGAAAACACAACTCACCCGCCGCATCCACCATCTTCCAGCGCGAAATCGTATCGCAGGGGAGCTCTGGCGCTTTGAACGTCACCACGATCTCGACCGTACGTCCGGGTGCGGTCGGCGCAATCGCCACCTCCCTCCGCGTCGGAATCAACTTCGGCGAAAACTCCTCCACCAGCACGCGTCGCGAACCGCGTTTCTCCCACCGCGCAACGACCCATTCCGAATCAATGCAGCGGAGCTTGCGCCCGGTCCACTGCACGTCGCCCGTGTTCTGAATGCGCCACACTTTTTTGAATCGCTGCCCGGCCATCACCGTGCTGCCATCCGGCATCGTCACGTCCGAAACAAACGCCGTGTGATCGCCCGGCGCGAGCACGGGCAGCGCCGTCGCCGGGCCAACGTCAATGTCGTGATAGACGAGGCGGAGCAACGCGATGGGTGCCATCTGTGCGGCTCTCGCAATCGCGCAAATTTTTTGCACGCTCGCCCGCTGCGCATCGCCACGCATGATGCGATACAGCGTCTCGCGCGCCACGTCCGCATTCTTCGCAATCGCAGAATGCGTGATGCCGTGCTTCAAGCACGCCGCGTCAATCGTTGCTTTGATGGGATGAACGCGCAATCGGTTTGCTCCAAGAGATTGTCAGCGATTGTAAGTTCAGCAGGTAGGCTAAATTGTGTCTACATCTTCGTATGACCCCGATTGTGTCTGGCCCCGTTATTGCCGCAATTGCGACGGCGCTACCGATCCTCCCGCGTGTGCCACACCATGAGCACGTAAATAGTCTGTCCCTGAATTTCGTAGCGCATCTCGTATTGGCCGACCCATATTCGGCGC
>JAYVPF010000205.1:0-5040 GCA_043757535.1 Burkholderiales bacterium | reverse complement strand
ATCTGGTCAGAAAAGTTTGACCATCTCGCGGTCTTCCAAAACTTCATCATCATGCCGCTCACGTTTCTCTCGGGCGTGTTTTATTCGATTCATTCATTGCCCGCGTTCTGGCAGAGCTTGTCGCACTTCAATCCTTTTTTCTACATGATTGATGGCTTCCGTTTCGGTTTCTTCGGCCTCTCTGACGTGAGCCCGTGGCTATCGCTGTCGGTCGTCATGTTTTTCGTCGTTCTACTCTCCATCGTCGCCATGAGAATGCTCGCGACGGGCTACAAACTTCGCCAATAACCTGTGAGAGCGGCTCCGCCGCGACCATTTAATTCGGGACAACGTGGGTCGCGGCGGAGCCGCTCCTACAAACACAAAATGCTTACTCCTGACACACTCAAAAATTACATCGTCGCTGCATTGCCTTGCGCTCACATCGAGGTCGAAGGGGATGGGCAACACTTTTATGCCACCATCGTCAGCTCCGAATTTCAGGGACTCTCGATGATCAAGCAACATCAGCGGGTTTATGCCGCGCTCGGTGATCGGATGAAGGCGGAAGTGCATGCACTGTCGATGAAAACGTTTTCGCCCGAGCAGTGGGCGGCAAAATCTGGCGTAGGTGGCAGCAATGGATAAGCTCTGCGTTACTGGTAACGGCCCGTTGCGCGGCGCGGTGCGAATCTCTGGCGCAAAGAATGCGGCGCTGCCGATTTTGTGCTCGTCACTGTTGGTCAAGGCTCCGGTGACGTTCACCAATGTGCCTCAGTTGAACGACACCCGCACCATCGTGCGTTTGCTCAATCAGATGGGCGTCACCGCTGCGCGCACCGAAACGCATCGCATCGAAATTGATGCTAGTACGCTGGCGAAACCCGTTGCTGAATACGACCTTGTGAAAACGATGCGTGCGTCCGTGCTGGTGCTCGGCCCGCTGGTCGCGCGCTGGGGTGAAGCGCGTGTTTCACTGCCCGGTGGCTGCGCCATTGGCCAGCGTCCGGTCGATCAGCACTTGAAAGGGCTGGAGGCGATGGGCGCGGAGGTCACGCTCGATGGCGGCTACATCAATGCCCGCGCACCGGGTGGCCGCCTGAAAGGCGTTCGCATCATGATGGACATGGTCACCGTCACTGGCACCGAAAACATCATGATGGCCGCGACGCTCGCCGATGGCGTCACCGTCATCGAAAACGCGGCACGCGAACCTGAGGTTGTGGATCTCGCCAATTGCCTCATCGCGATGGGGGCGAGTATCAAGGGCGCCGGTACGGACAGCATCACGATTACGGGCGTCGAGGATTTGCACGCGGCGACATATCGCGTGATGCCGGATCGCATAGAAGCGGGCACGTTCGCCTGCGCGGTCGCAGCCGTCGGCGGCGAGATCACGTTGCTTGACGCGCCCGTTGCCGCGATGGAAGCGATACTCGACAAGCTGCGCGACGCCGGTTGTTCCATCAGCATCAGCGGCACGTCAATCACTGTCGCACGCAAAGGCCCGCTCAAAGCCGTGAGCGTTAAAACCGCGCCTTATCCCGCGTTCCCGACTGACATGCAGGCACAACTCATGGCGATGAATGTCGTCGCTGAAGGCACTGCGGTGATGACCGAAACCATCTTCGAAAATCGCATGATGCATGTGTCGGAGCTGTCGCGTCTCGGCGCGAACATCGAAGTCACAGGCAATACGGCCGTGGTTCAGGGCGTTGACTCGCTCAAGGGCGCGAACGTCATGGCGACCGATCTGCGCGCGTCGGCAAGCCTCGTGATCGCGGGCCTGTGCGCCAGCGGCAGCACGATGATTGACCGCATCTATCACCTTGATCGCGGTTACGAACACATTGAGGACAAGTTGATCGGTCTCGGCGCAACGATTGAGCGCATCTCGACATGATTACGTTCGCACTGTCGAAGGGCCGCATCCTCGATGACACGCGTCCGCTGTTGCGCACGGCGGGCATCGATGTTCTGGAAGATCCAGAATCGTCGCGCAAACTGATTCTCGCCACCGAACGGGATGACGTTCGTGTAGTACTGGTGCGTGCCAGCGACGTGCCCACCTACGTGCAGCAAGGCGGCGCAGACATCGGCATCTCCGGCAAGGATATTCTGATGGAAGACGATTTGTCGGGGCTGTACGAACCGCTCGATCTGAACATCGCCAAATGCCGATTGATGGTCGCCGTGCCGGACACCACAGACTACGAAGCGCTGGTACAGCGGGGGCGCAGGCTTCGCGTCGCCACTAAATACATCAAATTGGCGCGTGCCCACTTTGCAAAAAAGGGCGTGCACGTCGATCTGATCAAGCTCTACGGTTCGATGGAATTGGCCCCGCTCGTGGGTATAGCCGACGCGATTGTTGATGTAGTGAGCAGCGGCGCAACCTTGAAGGCAAACAACTTAAAAGCCGTCGAAAAAATCGCCGATATTTCTGCGCGACTGATCGTCAATCAGGCCGCGCTCAAAACCAAACGTGATGCTTTGATGCCGATTATTGAGAGTTTTGCGAAATCGATTGATGCGAGGGTGTAGTCGCACGCGTGGCACCTCACCTCTGGCACTTTTATTTTGACCCCGTGCGACTTATTACTGAGTCAACCAAATAGGACCGGTTCGGCAGGCTCCCTCTCCCTCGGGGAGAGGGTTGGGGTGAGGGACTTGGCACACGTTTCAAGCATCGCGATGCAATCACCCTCACCCCCCCGCCCTCTCCCCTAAAGAGAGGGAGCCATACCGGTTGCGATTGAACATATTTAGTTGACTTGTTAATAAAGCGAGTTTGGCACCTGTCGTGCGTTGGCGCACAGCATGACTTGGAGAAGATGGAATGCAATGACAGCATTGACGTCATTGCAGTCAATCGGTAAGATGCGTACTCGTCGCATGCGAAGAGCACACAATCATGGCCACACTGACTATTCGAAACATTGACGATCAAGTTAAGGTCAGGTTGCGCATAAACGCAGCGCAACACGGCGTATCGATGGAAGAAGAGGTTCGCCAAACCCTCACGCGTGCTGTGATGCCGCCCGCTAATGACGCCGATTCGCGCGGCCTCGCTACGCGGATTCGTGACACGATGGCAGAGTTGAACATCAAAGGTTTCGAGCTTGAAATTCCGCCGCGCGAGCCGATCCGTGATCCACCTGATTTCAGCGGATTCTTTGAGTCCGAGCGTGCGACGCCCCGCGCGTCTAGACGCGCTGCAAATACAGCGGCCAAGCCAGACGCCAAACAATGATCATTCTCGACACCAACGTGGTGTCGGATGCACTGCAACTGCGGCCCAGCGCATCGGTCGCCGCGTGGCTGAATGCACAAATTCCCTCCGAACTTCACACGACGGCCACCACGGAAGCAGAGCTGCGGAGCGGCGTCGCGCAACTCCCGCAGGGCAAACGGCGGAGGGATTTGTTGATTGCCGTCAACGCTGTGCTGTCCCGGCATTTTGCTGAGCGAATCCTTCCGTTTGACTCCGCTGCTGCCGTTGCGTTTGCCGACATCGGAGAACGCCGCCGCGCCATGGGTCGCCCCATCGCGCAATTTGATGCGCAAATCGCGGCGATCTGCAGGGTATACGGCGCAACCCTTGCCACGCGAAACGTCGCCGACTTTGCAGAAATTGGGCTCAAGCTCGTCAATCCGTGGGGTGCAAAGTGACGGGGCAATCTCCCTGATGTTATCGTCGCGGTCGATGATTTTGATGCGCCGACGGTCGTGCGTGATTGAACGCACTTTGCCATGTCTCTGGCATGATCCTGCCGTTATTAGGGTGTTCAAGTCGGGTACAGTCGCTAAAGTTTTGTGTGTCTCGGCGTTGTGCGATCATCGTAAGGTATACGCTGTCTATGAAAATTTGAGCATTCAACGAACAGTCAAACAATTGAAATCAACAAGCAAACCAAGCCGGGCGCGGACTGAGCGCTTGGGCGTCAATTTCGATAAACCGTCACGTTGGAAGGACGATATTGCCCAATCCGTTGACATGTACAACACATGGTTCATGGCGTTTGCGCCGATCGCATTCCGCTCGACACGCGTTCAAACAACGAAGGACGTTGAGGACACACTTCGCGCGACTGGCAACCTCACAGATATTCAGCCCTCGATGTTGCGCAAACACCCAGAAATTCTCCCGACCTTGCGAATGTCAACCTGTCCGCCGCTCGCAGTTGATCGCCTCATCGGTCTAGCCGGTGTTTCGCCAAGTCTCGTTAGACGCATGGAGGACAAGCAAAAGCTTCCCGTTCGCATGCCAACAGTCGATGTTGAAATTGAGCTTGGCAAAATTGCAAGCATCATCGAGAGAATGGCCGATCCAGATATTTTCGTTTGGCTTGGTCGCCGCGAACCTGCGACGCCCGTTGAAACGCATCGCGCAGCAACCATCGTTGCTGACCGGTTATGCGGTGCCGTTGCTAATCCGATCATTCGCAATGCCCAAGAGAAACGACAATTAGCCGCGATAAAGACTTGGCTCGAAGCGCGCTGATATCGACAACTGCTAGGCGGTGAAGGAACAAAATTTCATGCGATGCCGCAAGGCACGTTTAGCTTTCGTACGAATGTTCCGGTGACACACGACGGCGATGATAAGTCGGTCAATATTCCGGTGGACGCGGTAGTCATGCCAAAGACCGCAAAGGCGGGTGAATTTCCCGTATTTATCGAGGCGAAGTCTGCAGGGGACTACACCAATACCAACAAACGCCGGAAAGAAGAGGCTCTGAAAATGGCGCAGTTGCGCAACACCCACGGCGCTCGTGTGTGCTTTAACCTTTTCTTATGCGGCTACTTTGATGGTGGCTATCTGGGCTATGAAGCCACAGAAGGAATTGATTGGGTATGGGAGCATCGGATTGATGATCTGGCATTGTTCGGCCTATGAGCAACGCCGAAGACGCCGACACCATCGAAGCGCGCCGCTGCGCTCTGCAAACGGAGCTAGACGCAATACACGTCACTTAAGTATCGAATTGAGTTATTCTGTGATCTTTCGAGACGGGCAACCCACGTATGGCGCGTACAGTTGCGAGGCTGCCCGAGGGC
>JAYVPF010000204.1:0-19352 GCA_043757535.1 Burkholderiales bacterium | reverse complement strand
TTTGGCAAATGAGCTCACGTACCAGGGCGTACGCTCTGGTTGCTGCGCTCCGGGCTCCTAGCACTGCATCCCCAAAAACGAATTATTAGAGGTGCCCTGTAGATAACTCGCTCTAACGAGTCTGCCTAGAATCGGCGCAGTTTGATGAATCGGGAGGGCCGGGTCCATGTGGTCACGACGCAGGGTTATCTTTGTAGGTGTGATGGGTGCCGTTGCGGCGGGTGCAGCGTTGGTGCTGCCACGTCTTGGTTCGTCTGGAGCGGCACCGTCGGGAGCCGCGCTTGCCGCCGAGCACACGGACATGTTGCGCGCCGTTACCCAAGCTTTGCTTGGATCGGCCTTGCCGGCCGACGCCGATGCGCGCAATCGCGAACTGACACGAGTGACGACGGCAACGGGCGCATTGATCACGAATTTGCCGCCGTCAACGCGCAAAGAAATCGCTGACTTGTTCGGCTTGCTCGCACTCAAACCAGCGCGCGCTCTGCTCGGTTATTCCGGTGATTGGGTGACTGCAGACATCCCGGCAGTGACGACATTTCTAGCGGGCCTTCGTGACAGCTCAATCGGCCTTAAGCAGCAGGCCTATTTCGCGTTGCATGATCTGTTGATCGGCAGCTTTTACGCCGAACCCAGCACTTGGGTCGCAACCGGTTATCCCGGCCCCCCTAAATTGGCTTAGTTGTAAAGACGTACCATGATGTCTGATCCGATTCGCGAAGGTCTGGCCAAGGGCTGGCTACATATTGATGCCTCCCAGCTCGGGAAAGACGCCGTGCTTGAGGCCGACGTGTGCATCATCGGCACCGGTGCTGGCGGCGGCATTGCGGCTGATGTGCTCTCTGACACGGGCCTCAAAGTGGTGATGATCGAAGAGGGCATGTTGCGCTCGTCGACTGATTTCCGCATGTTGGAATCCGAGGCCTACCCCACGCTTTATCAAGAGTCCGCGTCACGCAAAACCGCTGATAAAGCGATTAATATTTTGCAGGGCCGCACCGTCGGTGGCTCGACGACTGTTAACTGGACAACCAGTTTTCGCACGCCTTCCCCGACGCTCAAGTTCTGGCGCGAACGATTCGGTTTGACAGAGTTGACCGACGAGCATATGGCGGGGTGGTTCAAGCTGGCGGAGAAGCTTACCAACATTACCGATTGGGCGGTTCCGCCGAATGAGAACAATGCCGTGCTCGAGCGCGGTGGCAACAAGCTCGGCATCAAGGTCGAGCGCATTCGCCGCAATGTGAAGGGTTGCTACAACCTGGGCTACTGCGGCATGGGCTGCCCGACCAACGCCAAGCAGTCGATGCTGGTGACGACGATTCCGGCGGCATTGTCGCGCGGAGCCGTGCTCGTGAGCCGTGCTCGCGCCGAAAAATTGGTCTACATCAACGGTCGTGTATCGAGCGTTGATTGCGTCGCGATGCAGGGCACGGGCTACGAGATGGGCAACGTCCGCGTGCGCGTCACTGCAAAGCATTTCATCGTTGCCGGCGGTGCGATCAACTCGCCCGCATTGTTGATGCGCTCAAAGACGCCTGATCCTTATGGTCGCCTCGGCCGTCGCACTTTTCTGCATCCGTCGCTGGTATCGGGTGCCGACATGGGCAACAAAGTCGAGGGCTGGCAAGGCGCGCCGCAAACCACGTACAGCGATCACTATCTGGGCACGCAAGCCATCGACGGCCCGATGGGTTTCAAGCTCGAAGTGCCTCCGGTGCACCCGGTGCTCTACGCAATCACCGTCAACGGCATGAGTGAACATCACCGCGCCCGCATCACCAACATGCCCAACACTCAGGTGACCATTGCGCTGTGCCGCGACGGCTTTCATGCCGACAGCGAGGGCGGCAGTGTGCAGCTGTTAGGCGATGGTTTGCCGCAGCTGGATTACAAATTGAATGGTTACTTTTTTGACGCTGCGAAACGCGCGTTGCTGGCGATGGCAGAGATTCAATTTGCTGCCGGGGCAAAGGAAGTCTTCCCGGTGGATGAGCGCATCAGTGGCTATCGAACATGGGCTGAAGCCAAAGCGGGGCTTGCCGCGCTTGACCTGAAGCCGCTTTCCACCCGCGTCGCCAGCGCCCACGTCATGGGTGGTTGTACCATGGCGAAAGACGAAAAAGAAGGCGTGGTCAACGTGTTTGGACGCCATCATCAGGTGGAAAATTTGAGCGTAATCGACGGCTCGGTATTTCCGACTTCTATCGGTGCCAATCCGCAGTTATCGGTCTACGGTCTGGCGTGGCGAAATGCTGCGCGGCTGGCGGGCGACATGCGTCGTAGCTGAGTGTGAGCACGCTACCAACCGAGCAAAATGGGCGTGTATTTCCAGTGCCACTATGGGCGGCGGCACTGACACTGCTTGCGCTTGAGTTCGCGCTTTGGCTGTGGGTTGCAAACTATATTTACTTTCGCCACGGACGCGTCGCGGGTGGCGTCATTTTGGTCGTCGCCTTGCCGTTAGTTGCACGAGTGCTGGTCACCCTGGCGAGCTACGGCGTGTCACGCTGGAAAGGCTCGCTGGTGCCAGGCGCGATGCAAATGGGGCCGCTTTCGTGGTTGCGATTCTTCGCGATTGAATGCTTCCATCTGTGTATCCAGAATATGCTGTTGATTCCGTGTCGTGGTCTGTTCCACACGGCAAGCGAGCGCTCCACAAGTGACGCGCACGGCCCGGTGCTGTTACTTCAATCCGGTTATGTGAACAACGGCGCGGTCTGGTTTTTCACGGCGCGTGCGCTCGAACGCGACGCCTTTCGCGTGTTCACCATCGATCAGCCAGCGTTTGCTTCGCTGGATGTGATGGGCGAGCTGCTGGCGAAGCGAGTCGACGAGGTGCTGGCGCTCACCGGTGAGCAAAATTTGACGCTGGTGGCGCACAGCATGGGCGGACTCATTTGTCGTGCCTATCTGCGCCAATTCGGTGGCTCGAAAGTCGCGCAACTGGTGACCCTCGGTGCGCCGCACCATGGCACTTTTCACGCCTATTTCGCGAGCGGCCCGAATGGTTTGCAAATGAGGCCCGACAATCCGTGGTTGCTTGAGCTCGGCGAAACACCGGTGGTGGTGCCGTTCACCAGTATTTTTAGCGCCCATGACACGATCATATCGCCGCAAGAATCATCGCGTATGGCCGAAGCCGTCAACCTCGAAATTTTCGGCGTTGGCCATGTCAGCATGCCCAGCGGAAAGGTCACCCGACGCTATCTCGCTGCGGCGCTCCAAAGGTGAATCGCGCAACGTCAAATTGGCGCAACAAACGGTAAAAAAATCAGATAACTGAAACGTCACGGCGTGTTGTCCTACGCAGCAGAATTGTTGTGCGAGTAATAATCGGGTTCCGGAAGGGTCGGCAGCTTGACCTTCGCCGTAGCCGCACTCCTGCTTTAGTGCGCAGACAACCCTTTCGTGAGCAATTTTGGCGCTACGCATCTTTCTCGTTGAAGACAACCTGCTGATTCGAGAGAATCTGACGTCTACGCTGACAGAGATGGTGGGCGCTGCGTTCGTTGGCTGGGCTGAAGGCGAGCGCGAGGCCAATGACTGGCTCGGTAACGATTCCAACGATTGGGATCTGGTCATCGTGGATTTGTTTCTCAAACAGGGCAACGGCTTGGGTGTCGTTGCTGGCTGTCGTTCACGGGCCGACGGTAAGAGGCTCGTCGTGATGACCAATTACGCGACGCCCGCTGTGCGCGAACGTTGCATGGCGCTCGGTGCGGACGCGGTGTTTGACAAGTCGAACGATATCGAAAAACTGGTGGAATTTTGCTTCGAGCACAGCGACAGCTGAGACGGCGCGCTCGATACGGTCGACCCGGCCAACACGTCAGGCAAGCGCCTCGCGCCATCGGTGACCAACGCTCAGTCGATCACCTTGTTCTTGAGCGCGTAATAGGTCAGACTGCTGTTCGACGTCAGCCCCATTTTTTCCATGATGCGCGTGCGGTACGTGCTCACCGTTTTCACGCTGATCGACAGGCCTTCGGCGATGTCACCCACGGTCTCACCTTTGGCCAGGCGAATGAACACCTGAAACTCGCGCTCGGAGAGTTGCTCATGCGGCAAACCTTCGTCGGGGCGCGTCAATTGCTGTGCCAGCAACTCCGCCACGGCTGGCGTAATGTGGCGTCGCCCCTGCGCCACGGTACGAATCGCGGTCACAATTTCCGACGGCTCGCACTGTTTGCTCAAATACCCGCTGGCACCCTGACGAATCAGGTTCAGCGCATAGTGTTCCTCGGGATAGCCGCTCAATATCAGAATCGCGAGGTCGGGTGCTTTGGCGCGAATCATTGCGAGCGCATCGATGCCGGTTTGCCCAGGCATCGACAAATCCATGAGCAACACGTCCATTTCAGTCTTGCGCACCAGATCGATTGCTTCACCGCCGCTTGCGGCTTCACCGACCACCTGCAAATCCGACTCGTCCTCAAAATACTGGCGCAGGCCAGACCGGACGATACTGTGATCGTCAACTATGCCAATCCTGATCTTGATCATTCGATGCTCTACCTAAACAAATTAAAGCATAACGAGTGTAGCGTCTGTTGCCACGGCGTTCAGGCAGATTCGCGCCAATGCGCCGAAGATTCGAACTTTTAGAGGTGCCTGCGTGGCTTTCAGCATCAATCCCGTGAAATGGTTCAGGCAATCCAACTGGACGCTGGCGCTGCCGATGGCCGTGCTGGCAGTTGCCTCCCTCATTGCGCTCAATGAGTTGGGCTACCGGCGCTCGATCGAGAGCGCCGAGAGCATGTCGTTGCAGCAGAAAAAGCGCGGCGAACTCAATTTTTTATTGCAGAACATGTTGGACGCCGAAACCGGGCAGCGCGGCTACCTGCTGACCGGCGACCCGCAATATCTGACTTCCTACGAAGACGCGCTTGCCCAGATCGCGCCGACGCTCGACAAGCTGCGCGATCTCTACATCACTGATCGTGCGCAGTTGGCGCAATTTGCCGAACTGTCGCGCGGCGTCTCAAAGAAGATGGCCGAGCTTGAAGTCACCGTCAAGATACGTCGGCTCGGTGGCGAGAGCGAGAACTGGATGCAGGTCGTGCGCACTGACGTGGGCCGCGGCTACATGGACAACATTCGAGAGTCGGCCAACAGCATGATCGCCGCCGCGTCGGTCGACGTCGCGGTCAGTCGCATCAGGATCGATCAGAGCCTGTCCATTTCACGTGTCGGTGTGACACTCGCGGCGCTCCTCGGGCTGTTAGCGTTTCATCTTTATTTGCGGCAAACGCAAAAACTCAATGCGACCGGAGAAACACAGCGCGTGCTGCTCGCCAAAGAGCGCGACCAACTGGAAGCACTGGTGCGTGAACGCACGACGCGCCTGTCCGAGCTGGCAAGCCATCTTCAGGTGGTGCAGGAAGCGGAGCGCGAGCGCCTCGCGCGCGAATTGCATGACGAACTGGGGGCGCTTTTGACCGCTGCCAAATTCGACGTGGCACGCATTAAATCAAAGCTGCCTGCTGACACGCCCGAGCTTTCGAATCGTCTCGCGCATTTGAATGAATCGTTGAACGCGGGCATTTCGCTTAAGCGGCGGATTGTTGAGGACTTGCGTCCATCGTCGCTATCGAATCTCGGACTCACAGCCGCGCTTGACATCCTGACCAGCGAGTTCAGCGAACGCACAGGTGTCCATGTGAAGAGCGACATTGAAGCCGTCGCGCTCGGCCCCGACGCGGAGCTCACGGTCTATCGCCTGGTGCAGGAATCGCTCACCAACATCGCCAAGTATGCAGAGGCAAAAGAAGTCGTCGTATCCCTGCACGGTTACGACCATCACATTGAAGTGAGCGTCGATGACGACGGTCGAGGCTTTGATGTCAATACCCGCCAGAACGCAAGCCACGGTCTGCACGGCATGCGCCATCGCATTGAGGCGCTTAACGGCACACTCAAGGTGTCGTCGACACCAGGACAAGGTGCGCGCGTACATGCCGTGTTTCCGAGGCCGAAAGCTGTGACCGCACACGTTGAAAACACCCGCATTGATGGCCTCGCCAGCGCCGGGATCGTTGCTACTGCGGCCTCAACTCAGGACGCTTAGAACTTGTCCGTAAATCAACTGCGATGCCTGACTTGCGCTTTTTTACGGGAGGGATCGCGACCAGGGTCGCGCCCACCCATCGACAAATCAGCAATCTGACCACTGCTTTTTTGAGGCTGAGCTGCACGCATTCGCGCAGCCTCGCAATCCCTCACGCGTGAGCGCCGTCCTACAGCGAACCCGCCAGCGAGCTGACAAAACGTTAGGCGACTCGCCGATGTCTTAGACCGTGCGCGGCGAACAGAATCTCTCCTATGGCAACAGCTTGATTTCAAGTGAAAGCCAACCGGCCAACCGGCCACCCAGCCGCCCAGTCATCCAGTTTTAGGAGCCCACCATGTTGCATTACGCTGTTGTCTTTTTAGTCGTCGCACTCATCGCGGCCGTCTTCGGATTTGGTGGCATCGCCTCCGGTGCCGTGGAAATCGCCAAGATTCTTTTCTACATATTCGCTTTTATTGCGATCGTCACATTCGTGATGAGCTTGATTCGCAAGTAATCGCGCATCCGTTCTCAAAACCTCTCTCAATCGTCAGGAAAATTCTATGAAATACGGTAACACCCCCTCCACCGCTGACACTCTTCAAGACGAAATCAGCAAGCGCGGTAGCCAACTGGTCAACGGTGTCGAAGATGGTATCGATTCAGCGCGCGATATTGCGCACAACACACTGTCTAAAGTCTCTGACAAGATCGACGATCTACAGAGCGGCGTGAAACCCGCCATTGATCGTTTTGCCACCCGCAGCGCTGAAATCGCGCAAAAGGGATGGGACAGCACACGCGACGCTGGCAACCGTGCCAAAGCCGCCGCGACCCGCTACACCAACGCTTGCGAAAACTACGTGACAGAGCAACCGATGAAATCAGTCGCTATCGCGGCCGCAGCCGGCGCAACGCTGGCCGCGCTATTAATTCTCGCGCGCAACCGCTCGAACAATCGCAACCAGTACATCGGTCGCTAACAAGTCCTCGCTAACGAAGTCTGCAAGAAAGTAGATTGACATGCTGGTTCCACTCTTTAATCTCGTCACTCATCGACCTGATCTGATAGTCGATCATCTCGCGGGCTACTTGAAGCTCGCGCAGGACGAGGTACTTGGCATGAAGCAGCAGTTGATACGCCGCGCGATTGCCGCTGCGGTGGCGATTGTCTTCGCGATGGCCTTCCTCGTCCTTGCGGGAGTCGCGCTGATGCTGGGCAACATGGCACTGTTACAGCCCCACGTCGTGCAAACGATGGCTGCGTCATCTTCGATCGCAATGCTCATAGCGGTTCCCGCAGTCGCCCTAATCGCTGCAATCATCGCAGCCATTGTTGCGTTGAAGTCCGGTGCCGACGAAACATCCACGTCTGTCGCAGATCACATCCAGCGTGATATTCAGGCTTTTCGGAAGGTCGTTCAGGCGAAGGAGCAGGGGGCATGACCAGCAACCCGACTTCCGCATCGGTTGCTGCAGCCGCGCACGTCATAGACGCGCAGCGGGTGCTTGATCAGACCCGGCGTGAGCTTGTCGATTTTCTGGTGGGCGAACCTGCTGCCGCCAAGGTCTCCAAGTCGACTAAGACAAATGCGGGCGCGACCCGTTTGCGCGGCGACGCACAGCAGCAGCGAGCGTCTGCGCCGCGCGGGAAAGTAGACAGTATCGACTGGATGGGCCTGATGAAGGCGGGTGTCGCAACGTGGTGGCGCGGTCACCCATTGCACTTGGGTGCCGTGGTGTTGCAGCCTGTGATCAGTGGCTACGTCAGGCGAAAACCCGTCGCAACCCTGTCGGTTGCCGCTGCGGCAGGTGCTCTGCTGGTTGTGATTCGACCGTGGCGCATTGCGTCGGTCACCGCGCTTGGCATGTCTCTGGTGCGCTCATCGAATTTATCCGTCATGGCCGCATCGCTTGTCGCCACCGTTGCCGAAAAATTACAGAAAGAACACTCATGAGTCCAAAAGCAGAAACGTCTGCCCGCCTGAAGCTCGACCAGAAAGCGCTGGATGCCGCCGCGAAGGGCCTTGACGAAGGCGCAGTCACGCCGAGCTTCACCAAACACCGCGAAGAAATCATCGACCTGCTCAACGGCGCTCTGGCGACAGAGTTAGTCTGTGTGCTGCGCTACAAGCGTCACTACTTCACGGCAACCGGTGTCAATTCACCAAAGATTGCTGAAGAATTTCTGGTGCATGCGAATGAAGAGTCGGGTCACGCTGATCGTCTCGCTACGCGCATCGTGCAGCTCGGCGGCAGCCCGGATTTTTCACCTGATTCATTGACGTCGCGCAGTCATGCCGCCTATGACGACTCTGCTGATCTCAAAGCGATGGTGAAAGCCAATCTTGTCGCTGAGCGCATCGCCGTCGAGAGCTATCGGCAAATGATTAATTTGATCGGTGAGCTCGATCCGACCACTCGCCGAATGCTTGAAGACATCCTAGCCGATGAAGAAGAGCATGCCGATGAGCTGAGCGATTGGCTGTCGGCATAACCACCCCGTTTTCGCTTTGCAGCGGATCGATTGCGCGCTGCGGCTATCGGTTCAACTGGCCCCATAAAATTTGCAGCGTTTAGTCACGTTTATATTCACCATCAGGAGTCACTTATGAAAAAATCAATCCACATCATCGCTACCGCAACCTTCGCTGCGGTTACTCTGTTCAGCGCAGGCTGCGCTGTCGTACGGCAGCAGGAAACAGTCGGTGCGTATGTTGATGACACCACGATCACCACGCAGATCAAGTCACGCATGGCGGCTAACCCTGCCGTTTCGGCGTTATCGATTAGCGTCGAAACGCTCAAGGGTGAGGTGCAGCTTTCGGGCTTTGCCAAAACTTCCGGCGAGCGCGCACAAGCTGAGTCCATCGCTCGCGAGATCAATGGCGTGAAGCGTGTTCGCAACGACATCGTGGTGCGCAACTAGGCATCCGAGTCCTTCTGTCTTGCATGTTTATTTCACCGCAATCTCACGATGATTTGCGGCGCGTCGCAAGGCTGTTTGCAGGCGCGACCCCAGTCGCGCTGATACGTGGGAGCGCGCACGGGGTCGCACCTACATAGGCGGGTCGCTACGGGCGACAATCGACCCTGTTTCGTCGCCTCAATAATAAGCGCGCGCAACAAAAAAACCGACCCTCAGGTCGGTTTTTTATTTAACGCGCTGCTCAAGGTTCAGATTTTTTTGCATCTGAAGCCTCGGCCTGAAGCTCTTGCACCTGCGCGCGGCTGGCTTTCAATTGCTTTGAGACCTCGCGACGTCTTGTGATTTCCTGTTCTAGCTCTGCACTCACCTCAGTCAGCGTCGCGGCTGATTCGGCGAGCTTCTCTGTTAATTCTTCGGTCTGGTCTAGCGCCTGCGCGATTTCGCCCACCTGCACCTGTGCGGGCAACTCCTGGGCGAGCACGGTGCCGATGACCATCGCATGATTGGATGCGCTATGCAGCTCAGCCGTAACAGCTTTCGTCTTTTCCAGCGGTTTCTGTAGGTCGCCAGCCTGATCGTGATCGGGGGTTGTCATCGCTATCGCTTTGGGAAAACCATGTCTGGCAAGTCTACTATGCCGTCCGAAATGACTCGCCACTTCTCAGAAGTTCAACGCGCAAACCATACGAAATGAAAACGCCCTCGAACTGAGGGCGTAAAAAACGATGTGGCGAGCGCCTTGTCGCGCAGGTAGCTCTGATCTTTCTAGCTCGTTTTGACGGTCAGCTTGTTGTCTACAGCCACTACACCCTTTACCGCTTTCGCAATCATCGATGCCCGTTCAAGTGCAGCTTGCGAAGGTGCGGGACCATACAAACTGACCACACCTTTTTTGGTATCAACGTCAATCTTTATTGCGCTCAGATCCGGATCTTTGATCAATCCGGCTGCAACCGAGGCGGAGATCGCGGCATCCTGTGCGTCGAAAGTCATGCCGTCGGCGGCGCTTTGTGCCGCGACTTTGGCCTGTGCTGCGCCTTCGCGAAGGGCGGTGCTGGCGGATTGAATGGACGCCTTGGTGGCATCCTTGACATCGATGGCGGTCTGCTCCGTCCTGGCGACCGCAGTATCGAGCTTTTGGCCAACGGTTTTGGTTGAATCAGCGCTCTCGCATGCCATCAAAATCGGCAGCGTCGCGAGCAAGCCGAGACCCAAAGCGCCGCGAAATTTTGTTCGCAGCGTTGTCGGTTTGGTTTGATAATTTGATGACATGATGGCTTCCTATTTAGAGCAATTATGCGCGCACTTCCACGATCAGAGGTGCCGGATCCACGAGCGGAACCGGCGGCTCCAGTGGCGGAAGGATTTCCGGGGGCACTGGAGATTGCGGCACTTCAACAGGCTTGGGCACCTCAATATCGATGCCCTGATTTTGATCGAAGTCCTGCACGGTTAATTACGCTTTGTCGACGAACTTGTTGACAGCGTCTTTGATGGTTTCTTTGGCATCACCGACATCGGCCTGCACTTTTCCGACGACCTTGTCGGCGTGACCTTCGGCCTTAAGTTTCTCGTTGCCGAGCACTTTACCGGTGGCTTCCTTGATGGCACCCTTGACTTGTTCGGCACGACCTTCCACTTGATCTTTGTTCATAACTTCAATTCCTTTTCTTGCAGTTTGATAGTTGCAGCGCGCTTTACCGGATTGGCTTGATCGAGAAGATTATCGGCGCTACGACTTCAATATAGTTTTGCTTCGCGAATCGACGTATCGGCGAACGCTGAAATCGCTGTAGGACAACACGCAAGTCACAGAACCACAGAAATCAGGACGTAAAAAACCGGCACAGGGCCGGCTTTTTTGAAGCGAAAAAACTAACGCTTACTTGAGCTGATTCGAGATCAGTTTGGTCATCTCAAACATTGAGACTTGCGCTTTGCCGAAGATCGCGCGCAGATTGGCGTCGGCGTTGATCATGCGGCGATTAACGGCATCCTGAAGGCTGTGTTTCTTGATGTAGTCCCACACCTTTTTGGTGACTTCCGTGCGCGGCAGTGGCATGGCACCGACTACCGCAGCGAGGATCGACGAAGGCGTCATCGGCTTCATGAACGCGGCGCTCGGCGCGCGCTTGACGGCAGGTTTTTTCGCGGCTGGCTTGGCTGCGGGTTTTTTCGCGGCTGGCGCTTTGGCGGCGGGCGTTTTCGCTGCGGCTTTAGCGGCCGGTTTCTTTGCTGCGGGTTTCGCGGCGGGCTTTTTCGCGGCAGGTTTCGCGGCGGGTTTCTTTGCGGCTGGTTTTTTGGCGGCTGCCATAGTTGATTCTCCTGGGATTTGATCGATTGTTAACAGAGCACACAGGTGTTTTGAACTTCTTTGTGCGCCCTGATTTCGCTCTGACGTACATCGAAAAGTTCAAGCCGGATTAAAGACCAATTTGTGCGCTATGGCTAGTGCAAAAACAGGCTTTTTTGCAAGTTTCTTTGCGAAAGTTCCCTCTACGCAACAGTTTGGCGTCGGAAACAGCTTTTTCTGCTCTGCGGGTAAGATAAGCGGGCTAGCCGCAGGAAAAGCCTGAAGTCGACTGCAGGCATAAATGTGCAGCCAGCCCTTTGAAAAACGGCATTTCAGCAAAGAGCTGTATCGCGCCTACAAATGAATTCCGCGCATCAAATTCGATAGCGCCAATTGATCGGCCGACGGCCCGACCACTTCATTCTTTTTGCCCTTCGCCGCTTCGGAATCACCGAACATGCGGAAGCTCGTGTTCATCACGATTTGCGCGATGCGCGGTGCCAGCGCGTGCAGCACCTGCATTGAGGTGCCGAGGCGCGTCGCGATGTTCACCGGCTTGTAGACGATAGCGCGGATGATCATGTCGGCGGCTTCTTCCGGTGACAACGTAGGCACGTTGTTGTAGATCGCCGTGGGCGCAATCATTGGCGTTTTCACCAGCGGCATGTTGATGGTCGTGAAGCTGACACCACGATCTGCGAACTCGGACGCGGCGCATCGGGTCCACGCATCGAGCGCGGCCTTGGACGACACATACGCCGAGAAGCGCGGCGCATTGGTCAACACCCCAATCGAGGAGATATTGATGACGTGGCCCTTCTTCTTTTTGACCATGCCATCAATCAAGCCGAGCGTAATGCGCAGCGCGCCGAAATAATTGACATCCATCGTGCGCGTGAAATCGTGAAAGCGGTCGTAGCTCGCCTCGATCGCGCGACGAATCGAGCGCCCCGCGTTGTTCACCAGAATGTCGACGCCGCCGTACGTAGTCTCCAGCATCGCGCAGAACGCTTTGCAGCCCACTTCATCGGCCACGTCAGCGGGATACGCCGACACCTTGACGCCAAGCTTTTTCGCGAGTTTCAAGGTCTCGTCAATCTTCTGCTGATCGCGTCCGCACACGATCACCGCTTTGGCCGTACCCGCCGCCGCGATCTTCATCGCAGTCGCCTGCCCGATGCCCGACGTACCGCCCGTAATCAAAATCACTTTGCCAGCGATCTGACCCTTTAGCGTGTGATCGATGAAGAGGTCGGGATCGAGATTCCGTTCCCAGTAATCCCACAGTTTGTAGGCGTAGCTTTCGAGATCGGGCACCGCGATCTTCGTACCTTCAAGCGCCTTCAGTGTCTCGCGACAATCGAAGCGCACCGGATAGTTGATGAACGACAGCGTGTCTTCGGGAATGCCCAAATCCTTGACCACCGCGTTCTTGATGCGACGTATCGGTGGCAGCGTCATCATGCCCTTCATCACGCTCTGTGGAATGAATCCGAGCAGCGCCGCGTTCACGCGCAACGCCATCTGTGGCGCATGGGCAGCGCGCGCAAAAATGTTCAGCGAATCGCCGATACGCAGCGGCGCGGGATCAGTCAGGTGGAACGCTTTCTGGTTCAAACTCTTGTCGGTCGAATGCGCAATGTGATCGGTCGCATCGACGACAAAATCGACGGGTACCATGTTCATGCGGCCACCTTCGATACCAATCGCAGGCATCCACGGCGGCAGCATCGCGCGCATTTTCTGGATCAGTTTGAAAAAGTAATAAGGCCCGTCGATCTTGTCGATCTCGCCGGTCTTCGAGTCCCCGAGCACGACGCCCGGACGATAGGCGCGCCACGGCATGTCGCAGTGCTTGCGCACCAACGCTTCGCTCTCGTGCTTGGTCTGCATGTACGGGTGATCGAGGTAATCCTTCGCCTCATCGAACATGTCTTCCCTGAACACGCCTTCGTAATTGCCGGCGACTGCAATCGAGCTCATGTGATGGAAAAGGCCCGCCTTGATTTCGTTGGCGAGCGCGACAGCGTTTTCGGTGCCGGTGACGTTTGCCAACTCGTTCGCCTCAGCGCTCGCCGACATGTCGTACACGGCGGCCAGATGAAAGAAATGCTTGATCTTGCCTTTGATCTTTGTCTTGTCAGCGGGTGACAAACCGAAGCCCGGTTTTGCGATGTCGCCGACGATGGGGATGCAGCGCTTGGCGGCTTCATCACCCCAGAAATCCATCAGTTTCGCGAGCTTCTTTTTGCTCTCTGCGCGAATCAAAAAGTAGATCGTCGTGTTCTTGCGACCGAGCAGTTTTTTAACCAGTCGTTTGCCGATAAATCCGGATGCTCCGGTTACGAAATAAGTCATGTGGCCTCCTTGTTTTTTCCGTGTCATCCTGAGTCAAAGCGAAGGATCAGGTGGCACGCGGGTTGCGCCGAAATAGACGCTCTCGTTGTTCAACCTGATGCTTCGCTCGCGCTCAGCATGACAAATCGTAGTGTTCATCTTACAGTGGCTAATTTCATTCTAGAGCCATTCTCCTAGGGAAATAACGGGTTTCTAGGATGCGCGCTCTATGGCGAAAGCATAAAGTTCAGTCATCGAAACCGTCACACAACAGGAACAATCCAATGGTCAAGAAATTCAGCAAAGCCGCAGAAGTTAAATCTTCAGAGAGCAATCTGCTCGCCACCGTCAAAGAGTCGTCCAGTCATATCTGGTTGGCGGGCCTCGGCGCATTTTCCAAAGCTCAAGAAGAAGGTAGCAAAGTGTTTGAAGCACTCGTTAAAGAAGGCTCCGGCCTACAAAAGAAATTCCGTTCGCTTGCCGACTCCCGCATGAATGACATGACCAACGAAGTCTCGGGCAAGATCACCGAAGCCACCAGCAAAGCCGCTGGTGCGTGGGATCGTCTGGAAACCGTGTTTGAAGACCGCGTAGGCCGCGCGGTAGGCCGGCTGGGCGTCCCAACCAAGGCCGACATCACCAAGCTCACCCAGCGCGTTGAAGAGCTGACCAAGCAGGTTCAAAAAATGAATGCGGGTAAAGCTGCACCCGCCAAAGCCGCGCCTGTTAAAGCCGTGGCTGCTGTTAAAAAACCAGCCGCTCGCAAGCCTGCTGCCAAAAAGTAGTTTCAAACTACGCTGAGAAACGGCCACTTCGGTGGCCGTTTTTCTATCATTCGATCAACGTAGGGCGGGCACTGCCCGCCTTGTGCGCTTCGCCCAGTGCAAAACTGTTGCGGCTTGCGCCAGTAGATTTACGAGGCGGGCAGTGCCCGCCTACCCGCTCTCTCTTTTGTCTGCTGCACCGCAATGAATCTGAACACGCCGACTGACACGCCCCCCATCGCTCTAGCCCTCGCAGGCGGTGGCCCGCTAGGGGCGGTCTACGAAGTGGGTGCGCTTGCTGCACTGCACGAAGCCTTGCCCACCCTCGATTTCACCAAGCTGCATTCGTATGTCGGCGTCAGCGCGGGAGCATTCGTCACCGCAGGTTTGGCTAATGGCATCACGCCGCCGGAGATGGTGCAACTCTTCATCGAAAACGAAGGCGAAGACGGCGACGCGCTCGCACCCGGCGTGTTCATGCGCCCGGCGTTGCGCGAGTACGCGTCACGCCTGTCGAACCTTCCTTCGGCGGTCGTCTCCGCGCTGTGGGCCAGCGCCCGCTCGCTGAAACCGAGCCGCATGCTCTCCGAATTGCAGCGTCTTTCTGCTGTCATCCCAACGGGGCTTTTCGACAATCGCGCTATCGAAAAAGCGATGCGCACGCTGCTGACCAAACCCGGTCGCACTAACGATTTCCGCGAACTGAACGGCAAGCTTTTCCTGATCGCCACCGATCTCGATTCCGGTGAAACCGTCGAATTCGGTTCCGCCGCGATGAACCACATCCCGATTTCGCAAGCCGTTCAGGCCAGCGCCGCGCTGCCCGGCATGTACCCACCCGTGAAGATCGGTGCGAGGTATTACGTCGACGGTGCGCTCAACAAGACGTTGCATGCGTCGTGTGCTTTAAACGCTGGTGCCAAACTCGTGATCTGCGTCAATCCGCTAGTGCCGTTCAATGGAACCGTCGCGGCGCGGGCGCAACCCCACCTGGTCGAGCGTGGCCTGCCAACGGTCTTGTCTCAAACCTTCCGCGCTCTGATTCACTCGCGTCTTGAGAAGAGCCTGCAAAGCTACGCGACGACTTATAAGGACGCGAAACTCATCGTGCTCGAACCGTCGAAAGGCGACGCCGATCTCTTCTTTTCCAATCTCTTCAGCTACGGTAATCGCCGCCGTCTGGCCGAGCATGCCTATCAGCACACTCGCGCGCAATTGCTGGCACGCTCAGGCGCTATCGCCGCAGAATTCGCAAAGTACGGCGTCAAGCTAAATCTGAATGCGCTGTCCGATCCGCATCGCAAACTGCTGCCCACGGCACGCAAAGTCGCGCGCGGAAAAACCGGGGCAGCCGCCTCAAAACTCACCCAAGCGCTGGACAAGTTAGAAGTAGCGTTGCTGCGTTAGCGCTGCAACGCCGTAGGGCGGAGATCAAAGAGGTTCCACCTCGTGCCACCGCCGAAGACCATTCAATCGTCGTGCCACCGCCACGGCGAATGGCGGAACCTTTTCGAGTTCCGCCCTACGTTCATAGCTTATCAGCTTTTCCACGAAATAGCCGTTGCACAAGGGCTAGACGCAAATTATGGAAGAATCCGACTTATATTAATTTGCGCCACCGGCCCTTATGAAATAAGCGTTGCAGAGAAAAGCTGATAACTGCACTCTAATTTCTTGCTCTCTCTCGCCACTTGCTCCACAATTGACGCAGAGGAAGAAAAAAAGGACGGAGCGCACTGCATCACCGACGCGTCGGCTGTGCGTGTGCAAGCACATGGAACGTAAAGCCCCCCGCCGCACCAAAGAGCGCATTCTCGAAGTGTCGCTAGCGATGTTCAATTCGTTCGGCGAACCGAACGTCACGACCAATGCCATTGCCGATGAGATGAACATCTCGCCCGGTAATCTCTACTACCACTACCGCAGCAAAGACGAAATCGTCACCAAGATTTTTGCGCAGTTCGAGCGTGAACTCGACGAGCTTTTTGCGCTGGGGAAGGATCGTCCGGCCAACGTCGAAGACACCTGGTTCTGGCTACATCTGCTGTTCGAAAAAATCTGGAAATACCGTTTCATCTATCGCGATCTGAACGATCTGTTGTCGAAAAATCGCATCATCGAAACGCACTTCAAAACCATCCTGCAAAACGCGCAGAAAAACACCGTGCGCCTGATGACTGAGATGCGCTCCATCAACGAACTCAAGGCCACCGACGGCGAAATTCAGGCCGTGTCCACCAATCTCGTCATGCTCGCCACCTACTGGCATTCGTACTCGTACGTCATGAACCCGAGGAAGCTCGACGAGGGCAACGCGATGGGTCAAGGCGTGTTTCAGGTGATGGTGCTGCTCGCGCCGTACCTGCATGGCGATGCGCGTTTGTTGTTCGAAAAGCTCGCTGCCGAATACCGATAACCCCGTCATCCCGGCGAAGGCCGGGATCCATGCGTGCACACTTGGTCGTATCGATTGAACGAATTGAGTGTGCAGCCGTAGATTCCGGCCTTCGCCGGAATGACGAATAAGGAGAAAAAATCATGGCAAAAAAAGGCGGCTGGACAGCTTTCCCGCACGACAACAGCGCTTATCTGTATGACGGCGCAGCACTCAAAAAAAACTGGGCTCGCCTGCATAAGGGCGACGCGGAACCGTTCCCCACAGATAAAGCGGTCGAAGAAGCCTGGCGGCTCTATCACGCCGGTGATTTTGAGGGCGCATATGACGCCGGGCTCGCAGCCGGACTCGACGGCTACAACGCCGCCAACAAAGCCGCCTGTATTTACAACAATTACCTCGAAACTAGCGACGCCAAGAAGCAAAAGGCGTACGAAGAAATCGCCGCTCGCTGCGAAGAATTGCAAGCCGCGCAGAAGAAAAACGCCAACGCGTACTACCTCGCCGCCTATGCGCTCGGTCGCTACGGCCAGCTGATCGGCGTCGCCAAAGCACTCACGCAAGGCATTGGCGGCAAAGTCAGCGCAGCACTCAACACCACGATCAAGCTTGAGCCGAAACACGCCGACGCGCACATCGCACTCGGCACCTTTAACGCCGAAGTCATCGAAAAAGTAGGCAGCCTGATCGGCAAGATGACTTACGGCGTTAGCAAAGAAGCTGCTGTCGAAAACTACGACAAAGCGCTAAAACTCAACCCCGAATCAGCCGTCGCTCGCACTGAAAAAGCAGACGGGCTTTACAAGCTGTTTGGCGACAAGAAGATGAAGGATGTTGAGGCGCTTTACGCAGAGGCGGCGGCTTCTGAGCCTAAGGATGCGATGGAGTGCTTGGACGTAGAGGCGGCTAAGTCGGAGATGGAGTAATCGGTGCTCGTATCGGAAATTTTGAAGCGGAAGTGGGAGAGTCATGTTTGAGAAACCACGTCGAGCAATTCGGCGGACTCAATTTCCTCCGAAAAATGAAGAACCAACCAAGCAAAATGAGTGGAAGCTCAAGCAGTACGACACTCTGATGCGCTACCACGCTTATGAGGGGCAAATTTATTGGGCTCGTTCGCAGCATTTCCTAGTTGCGCACGCCGTGCTTTTTGCCTTTCTTGCGACGTCACAATTTCCGCTCGGAGTTGCAAGTACGCTCTGGATAAAGTTTGCTCTTATAGGCCTTGTTTGTATAGTCGGGCTGGTTCTCTCAGTGCTTTGGTTGCAAGCAATGGATGCGGGGGAGTTTTGGACTGCGCGTTGGCAAGCCCGGCTCGTTGCACTTGAGAGTGACGCCTACGGAGACGTCGAGCTCTTACGAAATGCGCCAATGAAAAAGTCAGCAAAAATGGTCGCCAAGTGGGCGGCGTATTTGTTTGCTTGTCTTTGGTGTGTTTTGACTTTATTGGTTATTGAGGCCGCAGCTTTTAAGGGACTTGGTTACGGTTTTCTTTAGCCAGCAGGCCCTCGATTCCGTTGCGTTTCATCGAGGCTACGGACGGTAGGGTGCAATCTCATTGCACCTCGTGACCACCTCGCGCAACGCGCGCACTTTCGCGACCGTGATTCGACCAACAAATGGGTGCAATAAGATTGCACCCTACGCCGTCTGCACCATCGGCACCAACACCGCTTCCTTAATCGGCATATGAATCAACGCCGCACTAATCGCTGACGCGATGTCGATCATCCAGATCGTGTCGTAGCTGCCGGTCATCGTGAACACTTTGCCGCCGAGCCATGCGCCGAGGAAGCCGCCGACTTGGTGCGACAGCATGACGATGCCGAACAATGTGGCCATATTTGCGGGGCCGAAGAACTTGACGACGAGTCCCGCGGTAGGCGGCACGGTGGATAAGAAGGTGAGCCCCATGACTGCCGCAAAAATTAGCATTACGGTGGCCGTCTTGGGCGACGCGAGGAAGATCATCACTGCCACCGCGCGAGCCGCGTAGACGAGCGAAAGCAGCGACTTCATGTGCCAGCGGCCCACGGCCCAGCCCATGCCGAGGCTGCTGAGGGGCGACTGGTCGGGCACGACGGCACGCTGTACGCGCATGCGTCGACGACATGTCTGGTCTTTGAGGTGCCGCTTGCGAAGTAGCGGCGAGCGCCGCGGCATCTACGCGAGTTTCGCGACGCGCGCTTGAAGCCGCTGCAAATCGATGCGCAAGCGCTGAATATCAGATGCGAATTTCGATACGTCGTCGCGCTCGGCGACGAGTTGCGCCTCGGTGTGAAGGTAGCGTTTACCGGCTTCATGCAAGCTGCTTTGCGCGTTGTCGCCCAGCGCTTTCAATGCTCTAAAAAAACGAACCGCTTCGTTCGCAAGAATTGGCCCGACCACGCGCTCAAGCTCGGCTTCTGCTGCGAGTGGCAACGACGAGAAGGCTTTGGAAATATCCTGCAACAACGCGGCCTGGCCGGAAATTTTCGCGCTGCGTAGCGCCGCTTCCTTGCCTTGGGCAACGAGTGGCAAGGCCGACAGGGGGAATTCAACGCTGACCGTCAAGTCCTTGTCTGACAGCGAAGACGCGCCCG
>JAYVPF010000203.1:0-19427 GCA_043757535.1 Burkholderiales bacterium | reverse complement strand
ATGCGAGTTGCCACTCAGATTGAATTGAGCGAAGTCGAGCGCAATCGACTGATCCGGATCGCCCAGTCGCAGACCACCGAGGTTCGTCTGGCGCGTCGGGCGGGGATGGTGCTGCTGTGCGCGGACGGACTTGACAACCAGACGGTCGGCGAGATTCTGGGCGTGGATCGAATTCAGGTCGGACGCTGGCGCGAGCGCTACGCCGCAGGCGGGTTGGCGGCCATCGAACAGGACTTGCCTCGGGGTGGCCGCAAGCCCGTGGTTGATCGTGCAGAGCTCGTGCGCCTGACCACGCAGAGCTTGCCTGCGGTCGCTACTCAGTGGAGCACTCGCTTGATGGCCGACAAGCTTGGCATCAGCCACAGCACGGTCAGCCGCATCTGGAAGGCCAACGGACTCAAGCCGCACCGCATTGATGCATTCAAAGTCTCGCGCGACCCGGATTTCGCCGAGAAACTCGAGGATATTGTCGGGCTCTACCTGTCGCCGCCCGTGCATGCGCTGGTGCTCTGCTGCGATGAGAAGAGCCAGATTCAGGCGCTCGACCGCACGCAACCGGGCTTGCCGATGAAGCCAGGGCGCGCGGCCACCATGACGCACGACTACAAGCGCCACGGCACCACCACCTTGTTTGCCGCGATGAGCACCTTGGACGGCAGCGTGATTTCGCGCTGCGAACAGCGCCACCGGCACACCGAGTGGCTCGCCTTCCTCAAGCAGATTGATCGCGAGACGCCGAAAGAGAAGTCGCTGCATTTGATCTGCGACAACTACGCAACCCACAAGCATCCTGTGGTCTTCGCGTGGCTTGAGAAGCATCCGCGCTTTCACATGCACTTCACACCGACCTCGGCCTCGTGGCTGAACATGGTGGAGCGCTTCTTTCGCGACATCACGACGGCAAGGCTTAGAAATGGGGTGTTTCGTAGCGTGCCGGAGTTGATCCAAGCCATCAATGAGTACATCGTGCATCACAACAAGAATCCGAAGCCCTTCATATGGACGGCACAAGCCAAAGACATCCTCGAAAAAGTCATTCGTGCCAATCATCGCTTAAGTAGTAAACAGAATGCAACACTACACTAGCGCCGAACGCGAACAGCGTTCGCCTCAGACCCCATCAAAGCCCGCATCCCTGCGAACGCCGTCATAGCGTGCAGCCGACAACGCGGCGAGTAAGCGCCGCGCGGCGTCGTCGTCGCGAGCGTTACGCATTACTGCGGCAGAATAAACCGTAGCCAATTCATACGGGCTTGGCAGCGCGCCAGCGTATTGCACGCCATCGGTATACAAAATTTCCGAGCGCTGCGTGATACCGACCGCTCTGACATCGCTTGCATCAACCATGGCACGCATTGCGGTGGCACCGTTGGCGAAGGTTGCACAGCGCTCGCGATGCGACTCTGCCAAGCCGAGCGCGGTGAGCAGCTTCATGACATGGATGCCCGCCGTCGCCGTCGCTGGGTCGGGAAAATACAGTCGCGTGGCTTGGGTCAGCAATTGTTTCAGCGAGAGAACGTCGCTGACCTCAGTCGTTGGCGCGCCATTGATCCGCGCCATGCCGGTATCGACGCGACCCAGCGCCATCACGCTTGCGGCATCGATCTCACCGCTTGCAGCCAGCTTGCCAATCATGGCGGCGGTGAGCACAATCACGTCGCACGGCGCACCCGCCTTCAGTCGTTCGCGCATCGCGCCGACTGCCCCAAACTCACCCGTGAGTTCGATGCCTTCGTTCGCCGCGATGGTGTTCAAAAGGCGTTTGGCGGCACCCGCACTCAAAATATTCATGCGCAGTTACTCTTCGAATTTCGCACCGGACACTTTGACGACTTGTGCCCACTTGTCGATGTCTTCGCGAACGTATTTGGAGAATGCTTCCGGCGACATTTGCATCGGTGTTGCGCCCTGCTTGGCCCAGTCTGCTTTGATGTCTGCACGGCTCACGGCCTTGGTGATTTCGGCGTTGAGTTTGTTGACGATGGCGCGCGGCGTGTTGATCGGTGCCATGATGCCGAGCCAGATGACCGACTCGTAACCGGGCACGCCAGCCTCGTCGAGCGTCGGCACGTCGGGCATCACGGTTGAGCGTGTCTTGCCAGAGGTCGCGAGCGCTTTGACTTTGCCCGCTTTCACTTGCGCCGCCATCGTGGTGATCGCGTCGAACATGACGTTGACGTGCCCAGCCACAATGTCGGTGCGTGCGCCGCTGCTGCCTTTGTACGGCACATGCAGCAGATCGATGCCCGCCATCGCCTTCAACAGTTCGCCCGCCATGTGATACGGCGTGCCAGGACCGCTAGAGGCAAAGGTCATCGCCTTGGGACTTGCCCTGGCTGCAGCTATAAATTCGCGCAGATTGTTGGCGGCGACGCTCGGATGCGCGACCAATACGAGATCGGAATAGTTGACGGGCGCTATCGGCGCGAAGTCTCGCAACAACGCATACGGCTTGCTCGGGATCAGTGTTTCGTTGACGGTTTGCGCGTTCGACATCATGAGCAGCGTGTAGCCGTCCGGCGCTGACTTCGCGGCGGCGTCGGTGCCAACAACTGCGCCACCACCGGGGCGATTGTCAACAATGAACGCTTGACCGAGCGATTCGGACAGGCGCTGCGCAACCGCTCGAGCATAGACGTCCGCCGGGCCGCCCGTAGCGAACGGCACGATGATGCGTACTGGTTTTACTGGGTAGTCCTGCGCGAATAGCGATGCGCTCGTTAACAACGAACATAGCGCTAGAAATACGTGTCGCATGATGCTTCCGTGATCAATTGATTTCATAGGAAATGGCTGCGTGGATCAGCGCACCAACGCCTGAGTCAAAACCTTGCCTTCACTGGCACTGGGCACACGTACGTTGAGAATTTGCGCGAGCGTCGGCGCGATGTCGACCGTCTCTGTGTACTGCGCGTAGCGCCCAGGTCTCACCCAGCGATCCCCGTGCATCAGCAGCGGCACACTGGTGTCGTAGCTGTAGGGGGTGCCATGCGAGCAAACATTCGAGAGCGAAACTGCACGCGACTGAAAGTAATGAAATGCCTTCGGTATCACAACCAGATCAACCGCCATTTGCCGATGCCATGCACGTTGCGTCAACAGTGCGATGCGATGCTGCGGCATGGTGCCGCGTTCCAGTTGCGTTCGCGTAAACACAAAGCCGATGCCAGGTTGCTCAAGCGCGGCGCGCGCAACAAACATCTCAACGTCTTCGCGATTCAAGCCCTTGCCGTCGATCGCGCTGTAGTCAAGCGTCCAGCCGCCTGTCATGTGCTGGGGCGCGATTTTGGCGATGCCGTATTTTTTTTCAGCAAGTACGTTTACGGCCTCGCGAACATCACCCGGATCAATGCGCGACGCCTCAAAGCCGCGCGCGCTGCTGTATTCCGGCACGTTCATGAAGCCGTGATCGGCGGTGAGCACCGTGAGCACATTGTCTTTGCCCACTTGCGCATCGACTGAATCAAAGAATTTTGCGATGGTGCGATCCAGTCGAAGCAAGTGATCCATCGATTGAATGCTCTCTGGCCCGAAATTGTGATTGATGAAATCGTGCCCAGAAAAACTCACGCCAAGAATGTCGGTCGCCCCGGTGGGATTGCGGCCTATCGACTCGCCGTTGAGCAGTGTTGTTGCGAACTCGCCGGTCGCATCATCTCCGTACGGACCAGCGACTAACATGCGGTAATACAGCGGCCCCGGCGCTGTTTCGCCGACCCCGTACATGAAGCCCATTTTTGAAGTCATGTTGTTGTAGACGGCAGCCAATTGCCCCTCGGGTAGTGCCCGCACATAAGCTTTTGGATCGTCAAGCAACAGATCCCAGCGCTTGTGAAACCACTGGTTCTGCGGCGACGATGCGTAGTAGTTCTCCCACCACTGCGGGTGCTTTGGCATGTAGTAGCTGGTGCTGGTGAAGCGACCGGTCTTCTGAGAGTACATGTAGGCCGTGCCGGTTTTGCCCGCGATCAGAATTGAACCGCGATCTTTTCCGGCAACAGCGAACACGCGACCTGCATTGTTGGTGGCGTAGCGCAGCTCGTCGCCGAGCAAGCTAGCCTTCAAATTTTTTGGGCTCACACCGTCGTCCTGGCCGGTTGGCGAGCCGTCCAGATACTTGTGCGCCGCGTCTGCGGTGTTGTAGACGTACTTTCCGTCGCGTGTCTTCCAGTCGTTCCCGATGATGCCGGTTTGATAGGGGTATGCGCCTGAAAGAATCGTGGCGTGCCCGACAGCAGTGACGGTAAACGCGTGCGCCTGATGCGCATCGGAAAACATCGCTCCTTTGTCCATCAGGCGGCGAAAGCCATTGGGCACGAGCAGGTCGTAATATTTAAGCAATTGCTCCTGCGGCAATCCATCGATCAAGACCACTACGACGAGCTTTGGCGGTGCGACACCGCCGGGAGAGTCGGCTGCCCGCGCAGTGGGCGCAACGCTCAGACACATTGTGATGGACGTCGCAACGGCGAGCACACATTTAAATTTGTTCATCGATTGACCTGCGCCTGCTTTCGATACTCAGAGATATTTGAATTTGATTCTAGGCTCATCTCGCCCGCCAGGCGTTCACGCTTACACTAATCGACATTGAAACTCCGCTGTATTTACTGTGAAAACAAAAGCTGCCGTCGCATGGACATCGGGCGCCCCGCTCACCATTGAAACTGTCGATCTCGAAGGCCCGAAAGCGGGCGAAGTGCTGGTAGAAATCAAGGCCACAGGTATCTGCCACACGGATTACTACACGCTGTCCGGCGCGGATCCGGAAGGGATATTTCCCGCAATCCTCGGGCATGAAGGCGCAGGCATTGTGGTGGACATTGGCCCCGGCGTGACGACGCTGCAAAAGGGCGACCATGTGATTCCGCTCTACACGCCGGAATGTCGCACCTGCAAATTTTGTCTGTCGCGCAAGACCAATCTGTGTCAGTTGATTCGTGGGACGCAGGGCAAAGGGCTGATGCCCGATGCGACGAGTCGCTTCTCGCTCGATGGCAAACCAATCTATCACTACATGGGAACGTCGACGTTCTCGAACTACACCGTTGCTCCGGAAATTTCACTTGCAAAAATTCGCAAGGATGCGCCGTTTGACAAGGTTTGCTACATCGGTTGTGGCGTGACGACCGGTATCGGCGCGGTGATCTTCACAGCGAAGGTTGAGGCGGGCGCGAACGTTGTGGTGTTTGGCCTCGGCGGCATTGGCCTGAACGTGATTCAGGGCGCGAAGATGGTCGGTGCCGACAAGATCATCGGCGTTGATTTGAACCCTGCGCGCGAAGCGATGGCACGCAAATTCGGCATGACGCACTTCATCAATCCGAAAAATACCGAGAACGTGGTCGACGCGATTATGCAGCTGACCGATGGCGGCGCGGACTACAGCTTTGAGTGCATCGGCAACACCAAAGTCATGCGACAGGCGCTTGAATGCACACATAAGGGATGGGGGCGGAGCATCATCATCGGTGTGGCCGAGGCGGGCGCAGAAATTAGCACTCGCCCATTTCAGCTCGTGACCGGACGCAAGTGGGAAGGCTCGGCATTCGGCGGCGCTCGGGGTCGCACCGACGTGCCGAAAATCGTTGATTGGTACATGGACGGCAAGATCAATATCGATGATCTGATCACGCACACCATGCCGCTTGAGGACATTAACAAGGGTTTTGATTTGATGAAGCGGGGGGAATCGATTCGTGGGGTGGTTTTGTTTTAGTCCCCTCTCCCCTTGCGGGAGAGGGCTAGGGTGAGGGGTACGGTTCCAGTCAGAACCACGGCAACACTTCATCCACCACCCCCTCACCCCAGCCCTCTCCCGCGAGGGGAGCGGGGGTAATAAGTATGCTACTTTGATATGACGAATACCCTTCAACTGCTCAGCGAACACCCCTGCTGCGGCGGCGTGCAGCGCTTCTATCAACACCATTCACAGGTCATCGGTTTACCGATGCGGTTCTCGGTGTTTCTGCCGCCTGCTGCGCTAGCTCACGCGGCAGCGAAAGTACCCGCGCTGATGTACCTTGCGGGACTCACCTGCAATGAGGAAACGTTCGCCACCAAAGCGGGCGCGCAGCGCCACGCAGCGGAGTTAGGCCTTGCGCTCATCGCGCCCGACACGAGCCCGCGGGGTGCAGGCATTGCGGGTGAGAATGACAGTTGGGATTTTGGAATGGCCGCGAGTTTCTACCTCGATGCAACCGTTGCGCCTTGGTCAGCACATTACCGCATGGAGGCTTACCTCACCACCGAGCTGATTTCGCTGGCAGGACAGCAATTGCCAGTCGACATAGCGCGTCTTGGCCTGTTCGGGCATTCAATGGGTGGGCACGGCGCACTCACGCTGGCGCTCAGACATCGTGATTTATTTCGATCTCTGTCCGCGCTAGCACCGGTCTGCGCGCCAACAATGTGTTCGTGGGGGCAGAAAGCGTTCAACGGCTACCTTGGCCCCGATTCAACCAAATGGGCAACGCACGACGCGTCTGCGCTGATGTCCGATTGCAGTGGGGCACCCTACCCCGACGGTATCCTGATCGATCAGGGTCTTGCGGACAAATTTTTATCGGCGCAGCTTTATCCTGAACACTTTGAAGCCGCCTGCGAAAACGTCGGCCAACCGCTGCGGATGCGCCGACACGCAGGCTACGACCACGGCTACTACTTCATCTCCACCTTCATCAACGATCATCTTGAGCATCATGCGCGAACGCTGTTTCGCACATAAATATTGCTCTTAGAACCATCGCCAACGCCATGACCAAGAAAAGCCGCAGCACCCTTCTGATTCATCCATCGCGCGTTGTGCCAAAAGGGTTTCGCTCGCTTGTGCCGGGCACCGAGCGCGCATCCACGGTGCTGTTTGAAAACACCGGCAAGTGGAAAACGCGCTCCGGTTTCGACGAGACGATCTACACCTACGGCACCAGCGGAACGCCGACCACACGCGATTTGCAAAACCGCATTGCCGAATGGGAAGGCGGGTTCAACACCGTGCTTTTTCCGTCAGGACTTGCAGCGGTTGCTTACGCATTTCTGCCGTTCGTCGAACCCGGAGATCACGTGCTGATTCCGTCGAATGTGTACGATCCGGTGAAGACGCTGGCTAACGGATTGCTCAAACGTATGAACGTAACGGTCGAGCAATACGATCCGCTGATTGGCGCAGGCATTGCGGCTCAAATCAAGCCGAACACTAAAGTGGTATGGGTTGAAACGCCGGGCTCGATCACGATGGAGGTGAGCGATTTGCCAGCCATTGCTGCGGCGGCGCATGCGGCGGGCGCGCTGGTTGTGATCGACAACACCTACAGCGCTGGCTGGTATCTGCGCGCGTTCGAAATGGGCGCGGACATATCGGTGCATGCGCTAACCAAGTACCCGGCGGGTCACAGCGATCTCGTGATGGGTTCAATCACGACCCAAGACGAGGTGACATGGCGGCGCGTGAAGGATATCGCGCTACAAACAGGACAGTGTTGCGCGCCCGATGATGTGTATCTGGTGTTGCGCGGATTGCCAACGATGCCGCTACGCATCAGGCACACGGAACGCGTTGCGCTCGACATGGCGCGCTGGCTCAAGACCCAGCCTGCGGTGAAACTGGTGCTGCATCCGGCGTTGCCCGACTGTCCGGGACACGAAATATGGAAACGAGACTTCACCGGCTCGACGGGCGTATTTTCTTTTGTGTTGCACGATCAATATGACGCAGTCGCGGCTGCGCGTTTTATCGATGCGCTTGAGTTTTTTGGAGTTGGGGCAAGCTGGGGTGGAATTGGTTCGCTCGCGCTGACTTACGATCTTGCCAAATCAAGAACGAGCTGGCCGCACAACGGCGCGTTGATCCGGCTTAATATCGGGCTGGAAGATGAGCGTGACTTGCGCGAAGATTTAGCAAAGGGATTCGCAGCGCTGTAGGAGCGACTCTGTGGCGACCAGCGGTCGCTCAATTTAACGTAGGTCGCGGCAGAGCCGCTCCCACAAGAACAGGAAAAACATCATGACCTCCGCTTACGACTTCGCAGCCATTGACATCAACGGCAAACAGCAGAAACTTTCGCAGTACGAAGGCAAGACACTGCTTATCGTCAACACGGCGAGCAAATGCGGCTTCACGCCGCAATACGAAGGCCTGCAAAAACTCTACGACGCGTATCACGATCAGGGGCTGGAGGTGCTGGGCTTTCCATGCAATCAGTTCGGCGAACAGGAGCCCGGCGATGCCGCTGAAATCGCCAGCTTTTGCGACCTGAACTACGGTGTCAATTTTCCGATGTTCGCCAAGGTGGATGTGAATGGCGACAATACCGCACCGCTGTTCGAACACCTCAAAAAGGCTGCGCCTGGCCTCCTCGGCAGCGAAGGCGTGAAGTGGAATTTCACCAAGTTTTTAGTGACGCCTGATGGCAAAGTGAAGCGCTTCGCGCCGAACGATGAGCCAGCCTCGATCGCGAAAGATATCGAAAAAGCGCTGGGGTAGCTTTGGTGTCACGCGGAGCGATGCAAAGTATCGGGTGGCGTGCCAATTGTGTCGCCCGCAGCAAAAGTCGCAACGTGCGACCTGATCCTTCGCGTGCTCTCACGATGACAAAGCCAATTGCGACTGCCTTGGCTGTCATCGGATGGCTCTTGCCGCTCACGGCACAAGCGATCAAGACGCTCAACCTCTCAGTAGCCGCCGCCGAATCCACCTTCGATCCTGCGGCCAGCGACGACATTCCATCAAGCGATCTCATCGTGATGATGATGGAACCGCCGTTGCAGTACGACTACTTTGCACGGCCTGTCGCGCTAGTTTCCCGCACATCGGACTTGATCGAATCATCGGTTGATGGCAAATCGTTCACACTGCGGGTCAAACCCGGTATTTTCTTCACGCCCGACGCTGCGTTCAACGGCAAACCACGCGAATTGGTCGCCGCCGATTACTTGTATTCGTACAAGCGACTGCTCGATCCAAAAGTTGCATCACCTAACTACTACCTCTTCGAGAACAAGCTCCTTGGGGTGGACATCGTGCGCAAAGACGCCGAAAAGACGGGTCGCTTTAACTACGACGCCGAGATCCTCGGATTGCGCGCGCTGGATCGCTACACGTTCCGCGTCGAACTCAACAAACCTGATTTCGAGTTCGTCTACAACTTCACGACCACGCCCTTTGCTGCGGTTGCTCGCGAGGTGATCGAGACGTACCGCGATGAACGAAATCGCGTGCGTGAACGCCCTGTGGGCACAGGCCCGTTCATGCTCGGTCAGTGGCAGCGCTCGGCGAAGATTGAACTGATTCGCAATCCCGGCTATCGCGAAGACTTTGTGCCGACGCCGACGACGGAGGCGGACAAAAAGCTTGCCCAAGCCACGATGGGTAAGCGTGCGCCGCTCGTGGATCGCATCGTCGTCAACGTGCTCGAAGAGAGTTTGCCGCGCGTGCTGGCGTTTCAAAATGGCGAGCTGGACCGCTTGGAGGTGCCGCGCGATTTGACTGATCGCATGTTTGAGAAAAACGCGCTCAAGTCCGAGTTTGTCGCCAAAGGAATCAACTATCAGCGAGCGCTGGAACCACTGCTCGGCTTCAACTATTTCAACATGGAGGATCCGGTAGTCGGCGGGTACTCGCTGGAAAAGAATGCGCTGCGCCGCGCAATCTTGCTGGCCTACGATACGGATCGTGAAATTGCTTCGGTGTTCAAGGGGCAAGCTGAAATGGCACAGCAGCTAGTGCCTCCGGGATTGTCGGGACACGACCCGAAACTGAAACTGCGTCCGCCGTACGATCCCGCGCTGGCCAACGCATTGCTGGATCGTTTTGGCTACAAAGACTGTGATGGCGACGGTTTTCGCGAAGCTCCGGACTGCAAACCGCTCAAGATTACGCGCAGTTCAACGGCCGACAGTCGTGGTCGAATCCAGGAAGAAATCTGGAAAAAAAGCATGAGCGCGATTGGCATTCGCGTTGAGTTCTTCAGTCAGAAATGGCCTGACCTCATTGAAATGTCACGCACCGGAAAACTACAAATGTGGGGCTGGAGCTGGATCGCGGGCGGCCCAGGCGGCGATGGTTTTGTGAGCCTGCTGGTGTCGCGCAACATCAATGCGATCAACGACATGAAATTCAAACTCGCGGAATATGACCGGCTGTACGACGAGCGCGCAAAGCTGCCGCTCGGGCCTGAGCGAAATCGGGTCTATCGCGCGCTGTCGGAACTCGCGGCCGCCAATAGCGTGCTCGACTTCGGTATTCATACCTACGCCAACGATGTGTCGCAGCCGTGGCTCCTTGGCTACAAGCGCCACCCCTTCTGGCGTACGCCATGGAAATACGTCGACATTGACGAGAAAGCACGAGAGAAGGCCACCGGCGGCAAAGTTTCGCCATAATCGAAGCTTCGATTTTTCTGGAGCGCGTTTGTATGAAGCGAATCCTCTTTGCGTGTTTGGCTACAGTGGCACTTGCCCTGTCCGCGCACGCGACCGATATGAACAAGACGCTACGCGTCGCCTTTCTGGTCGACGTGACCGGCTTCGATCCTCAGGCAACAAACGATCTTTACTCGGGTCACATCAACAACGCGATTTTTGACAACCTGTTTGAGTTCGACTACTACGTTCGTCCCGCGCGATTGCGTCCGGTGCTGGCGGAAAGCATGCCGGAAATTTCCGCTGATGGCATGACCTGGAAAATCCGGCTGCGCAAAGGCGCGTTGTTCGCGGACGATCCGGTGTTCAAGGGCAAGAAGCGCGAGGTCACGGCGGAGGACTTAATTTATTCGTGGAAGCGCATGCTCGACCCGAAGATGGCCTCACCCACCCTCTGGCACATAGACAACAAATTGATCGGTGCCAATGAATTGGTGGCTGACGCGAAAGCTTCTGGCAAGTTCGACTACGACAAGCCGATTGAGGGGCTGAAGGCGCTGGATCGCTATACCGTTCAGTTGCGGCTCAAGCAGCCCGACTACGTCCTGGCCGAGCAAATGCAGCAGAACAACTGGTCGCCGGTGGCGCGCGAAGTCGTGGAGGCGTATCGTGATCCGGGTGGGCGCATCATGAGCAATGCGGTCGGAGCCGGACCGTACATGATCAAACAGTGGCTCAAGGGCAACAAAGTCACTCTGACCAAGAATCCGAATTACTCGCGCAAATACCCGCTAACCGAAGGTGAAACGGCGGAAGACAAAGCCATCGTCGCCGCCAATCAAGGCAAAGAGATGCCGCTGGTGGGCAACGTTGAAATCAGCATTATTGAAGAGGCTAATCCGCGTCTGCTGACGTTCAAGGCAGGCGCGCTGGACTATGAATTTGTCGGTCAGGACTTGATTGGAAACGTGGTGCAAAACGGCAAACTCGCTCCCGAGTTTGCGGACAAGGGCGTAGCGCATCAGCGAGCGCTGGAACCAGCGCTCTTTTACGACTACTTCAATATGGAAGACCCCGTCGTCGGTGGCTACACTCCGGAAAAAATCGCTTTGCGACGAGCAATCATCATGTCTTATCCGATTGATGACTACGTACGCATCGTTTACCGAAATCAGGCGACGCCCGCTAACCAGATATTGCCTCCGACGCAAACCGGATACATCCCGAACAAACCCAATTTAAATAAAGTAGATGTTCCGCTGGCGAAAGCGCTGCTGGACAAGTTTGGCTATAAGGATCGCGACGGTGACGGCTACCGCGAAATGCCCGATGGCAAACCGCTCGTGATCACGCGATCCTCCTCGCCGCGCGCAATAGACCGCGAAAACGACGAGCTATGGAAAAAAGCCCTCGATTCCATCGGCATCAAGATTGCCTACAACAATCAAAAGTGGCCTGACCTGCTGAAGCAGGGACGTGCCGGTCAATTGCAATTCTGGGGCATCGGCTGGAATTCATCCGGCACCGATGGCAACTCATTCGTGCAGTTGCTTTACAGCAAAAACATCGGGCAATCGAACTTCGCGCGAATGAATATCAAGCAGTACGACGAGCTCTACGAGATAGCGCAAACGCTGCCCATCGGCCCGCAACGCTGGGCGCTGTACAAAGCGATGAACGAGCTGGCGACCGTGAATTCGGTCTGGCATCCGGGCGTGTTCCGTTATCAGAACTTGCTCGTACAGCCGTGGCTGATGAACTACAAACGAATTCCGTTTCGCCAGCACTTCTGGCATTTGATGGACATCGACGAGAGTAAGCGCCCAAAAAGTTGACGGCGCTCCCCGCTACGGCTTCCTGCTCTGCCGTTGCGCAGGCAACGCGCCACTGCGCTTCAACCACGCATCAAGCTCGGCGTTGAACTTCTTGCTCTCCGCCAGTATCCATTCCACAAACGCACGCACTTCGCCTCGTGACTTCGCGCGCTCGGCAACGACTAAATAGCAGCCAGCCCCCGTAGCAACCGCGACCTCAATCGGCCGCACCAGATCGCCCGACATGAACACGTCGGCACCGTAGGTTCGACCCAGTGCAACGCCCTGTCCGATTTGTGCAGCGAGAAAGGTTTGCATGATGAAGTCGAATTTGAGCTGGGAGCGCCCTTTCACTTCGGGCTGGCCCACTGCCTCGAAGAAGCTCGGCCAGGTAGAACGAATTTCAGCCGGGCCACCTGCTGATCCTTCGATCAGTGTGTGCAACTTGAGATCATCAAGTTGCTTCAGTCGCGGCGCACTTTTCAGATAATTCGGGCTCACCAGCGGGAATAGCACCTCGTTGATGAGTAGCGTTGCCTCGGGTGGTGCCGCTTCCGCCCGCAAATAACGGATGGCGACATCAACGTCTTCGGTTTCCAGATCAATCATGCGATCAGTCGCGCCGATATCGATGTCGGCATTGGGACGCAACGCGCGAAAACCCTGCAAGCGGGGAATGAGCCAGAGTGAGGCAAAGGAGGCCATCGTGGTCACCGACACGCGTGGCGAATTGACGTCGCGCCGCAGCCGATCAACGCCGTTATCCAGATCGGCCAGCACCCGTTGCACCAATGGCAAAAATTCGCGCCCCGCAGGCGTCAGCGCAATCCCGCGCGCCTTGCGAACGAAGAGCGAAACACCTAATTCCTCCTCCAAACCCTGCACCTGACGGCTCACCGCAGACTGCGTTAAAGACAACTCGTTGGCCGCCTGTGTCAGGCTCAGACACCGCGCTGCTGCTTCAAAACCGCGCATTCCAGCGAGCGTCAGTGGGCGGGTTCGAGCGGATAAATGAGAGCTTTGCATGCGCTTCGTGCAGTCTCGACTGCAATCAATTCGTTCGACAGACGGGAATTATCACTCTTAAATAGTACCCAAGAAACACATTTCGTTTCTTTTAAGCCCGCAAGGAGCACAGCCATGAACAGCAGCCATTTTCCTCTCCCTTTCGCCACCCAAGACTGGACCCTCGGTAAGAACCGCGCGCTGGCATTGCAGGCGGCGCAGGTGAAATCGGTCGAGGCACTTTCCGGCGCACTATGGGTCACCGTGTCGGGAAGCTCGCAAGACTTCTTCGTACAAAGCGGCGACCACCTCACCATCCCCTGCGCCCACGGTCAGGTGGTCATCGAGCCACTAGGCATCCACGCCGTCGTACGCATCGGCCAGCAAGCCGAAGAAATGACCTGGGACGAACAAAAGCAATCGTTCTCACACGCCGTCTACGTATCAATCGTATGCCCCATGGTGCGCGGTCTGCGCAAAACAGCCGACTGGCTCGATCCATCGCCTACCGTCGTGCGCACGGCGCTCTAATAAGTTTCGGCGCGCACTAGACAAATCTAGCGTGGATACCTGCATCCGGGTCACGAACAACGACGATCCCCGCTGCGGCGGCACTGTGGCCCGTCGCTTTTTTATTTCTGGCGTTCAACCATGCGGCTAGGGCGCTGGCGAGTGATTTGCCAAGGCTTCGCGTAAACTAATAGTGAGTCAAACTCACGCAACTCCCCATGTCAGCAATCGTCTTTGAGCATGTACCCGTCGAGGAACTACCGGAGCAATGGCGGCTGCGGTTGGCGGCTGTGGGCGGTGAACGCGTTACGGTTCATATCGAATCCGAAGGAAGCCTGGAGGCCGCACCACTATCAACCAATCCAATGTTTGGTTTATGGCGCGAGCGCACAGATATTGCCGATGTAGACGGCTACATTCGCGACGTGCGAGCAACGCGATATCCGGTCGACAAACTACCGCCTGAGCAGTCGGAGTAACTCTTGCTCGTCGACACCGATGTATTGATCTGGTTCACTCGTGGCCATATCGGTGCCATGCGACGACTACAAGAAATTACGCCGTGGCAAATCTCTACGGTGACTTACATCGAACTGATTCAGGGTTGCCGCAGTGGCAACGAAATGCGCGCCATACAACGTGGCCTACAGAGCGACGCGGTAAAGGCGTTGCCTATCACTGAGCGCATTTCTGAACGAGCAATATCGCTGATTGAAACGTATTCGCTGTCGCACGCCATGCGCCTTGGTGACGAACTAATCGCAGCTACCGCGATTGAACCTTCGCTGCCATTGCTTAGCGCCAATCGCAAACATTTCGCACCCATTGATGGATTGCGTCTTGAGGTGTTTGTTCCTTGATTGGCGTTTAGTTGGCGACGGGAGCACTCGCAGTCCATTGGGGCCGCGGCGTGGTTGCAAAAGCGCATTCACATAGCGAGTTAGGCACACTTCGCGTTGCTCTCGATTAGTTCCTGTTGTGGCTCAAGAGTTCCGTAACTGTGCTTTCAGTTTTTTTGTTACTGTCGAGTTGCGTTGATGTGCGTTCTTGGCGAACAACCCGACGTATCTCGGGTGCATACCAATAAACATCTGTAGTTTTTAGCGGTGACGCATTCTGGTTGATCGGGTTCGAAAATTGATCGACCACTACTCTCAACGCGGGAAATCGACCCGCAGGAGTCACCACGACTGCGGCCCTATCAACGCGGCCAGAAATTTTGATTGCGACTTGATTCTTGGTTACGGTATTGGTCGCCATCGTTTCACCGTTCCAATCCTTTCCGACTGAAAGTGGAAAACTGAACGTCTGAAGTGGCCTTGAGTATTCTCGGTAGGCTCCGTTCGGCTGAGGAAACGTAATCAAATTCCACTCACGTGTGAAACGAAAAGGCCTGCCATTGATGTAGTCGGTAGGGCTCGTGGATCGAATCTCTATTTCTTGCGACGACAGCCCAACTACTTGGTACGTAAATTGCGCCTGCTTCTTTCCGCTCACAGCGTCGGTTGTCTGGTATGTCCAAGCCTCACCGACCTTGACATCAGGTGTCGGTGCATTGGTGTCACCAGACAAGCGAGCGGACGCCGCGACCGAAGCCTGATTTGATTCAAGCGCTCTCGCGGTCTTTTCTCGTTCCAACGTCACTTGCGCAGCAAGTTCTTGTTCCCGTTTCGCAGCGTCACGTCGTGTGTTTTCCGCTTCCTGCCGCGCGCCACGCGCCACGTCCTCCAAGCGAGTCCGCTCGATTTCAGCGGTTCTTGCATTCGCGTCAGATTCATTCTTAGCGTAGACGAAATATCCGATCACGGCGGCCACCAAGATGCCCCCTACCCCCGCAAATATCCACTTATTGGCTAATGAATTTAGGACAGGTAGGGACGATGTGGAACTAACTACGGGCGATGATTGAGAAAGTGGCGGCACAATTTCACTTGGATCAGCAGTATCTGCAGACCGAACTGGTGCGATCTCGATAGTGTTTGGCGCTGAATCACCCACTGCAGTACTGGCTAGCATCAACGACGGTGCCGATACCGACATCGGGATTGAAGCAGGCGCGGGGATTGAAATTGAGGGTGGGGTTGGCACAATCGGGCTCAAATCCAACGGCGGTAATTCGCTGTGGCAGTAGCGACATCGAAGCGCTGCCGACTTAATAGTCTCAGCGCAAAACGGACAAATGCGCGTTTCCGGCGCGTCTGCATCACGCGCCGGAAACGAAATCGCTTGTGGCGCATCTTTTTTTGCTAGAGTGGCGCTTTCGTCTACACCAATAGTCGGCTCGGGATTGCCTGCAGCCAAAGGTATCAGCGGAGATTCCTTGTCTTTTGCCAACGCCCGGAAATAAGAAACAACGATAGCCGCAATAGGTACAAAAAAAGTAACGGCGATGATCCACTTCCAGCGGTTTACTCCCTGCATCCGGTCAGCCGCGAAGGCTATCCAAATGAATGGACTGAGTGCAAAGACATTTACCAAGGAAAGCGAGATTGCCGCGATGCTAAAGGGCCGTTCTCCCATAAAACCAGCGACGGCTGCCAACACCATCGCCAAGATTACGACGTATATCGACACCACAGGTACAAAAATCGCAATGATCGACAGCACGAGTGCAGCAATAGCAAGTCCCTTATGCATTTCCCTCCCCTCCACGGTTTCATGAATTGATAAAACTGAGCGTAACAGAGCACGGTATCGCAAGTTGGCAAATATTATTGAATCCAATTTTGGGAGAAGTGGCGTGCCTAAGCTCCACCGCTATATTCGCTAGCAACGTACAAAACGCACTAAAAAAGCGGTCGGCATAGCACCATCATTCGTGACTCAATTACTTTTTCTGAATGTTGGGCTGTGGGGCGATCCGACGCGAAACTTTCTTGCATTCGCGTAAAACCTTTATCAAGAAAGCTCAGGAGGAGCAATGAGCCCTATGTCTGACGCCCGAACACAAGCGACTTTATTTTTCGTACTACTCTCCGCATCGACGGTCGCGCTGTGTCAACCTACACCCGCACAAGAATACCAAAGGCTTTTCGGATCAAGTGACGCTGGACTTTCGGTAACAACATCGGAGGTCACTCTGACCTATCGGTCGCAAACCAAGAATAGCGTCTTTTCGTACATGCAGAAACCTAGCTGGGACGTAACCGCAGTGCTCTCGCTCAAAAATGCCACTAACGATGCGATGGCAGTCGTCGGCCTTGACGGAGCGTTTAGCGTCGGGGCATGTTCTCCACAAAGCGCTGAAGGCATAAGCAAGACGATTTCGGGAGTTGGCACGATTGACCCAAATTATTTTCAGCCAAATTACCCATATGCACTGCCAACAGGCTCTTTCACGCAGCTTCCTCCCAACGGCTCGCTGTCGATTAGGATAGTTCTCCAAGGCTGTTCGATAGAGAGCTTTAACGGCGACAAACCTGAAGTAGCTATTAGTGTTTCGCTCGGCGCGATTAGCCCGCGCAGCCGACTGGCGCGCAAGGACGCAGTGTCGAGCAATCCAAAAGTGCAGGTGTTTCGATAGCGGACATACTGCTTCGAATTGACAGTCGAACGGTCGAGCACAAACGATCGCCGATATGTATCGGCAAACCGGATGTGATCGTCCAGTCTTGTTTTTGTTAACCGACGATTCGCGCAGTCTGCGCCTTGATCGCAGCGTCCAGCGTGTCTGCCACTTCATCGAGATGCGCGCGCGTTTGTGCTGACAGACGTGTGTTGCTTTTCGCAGATTGCGCGCGGGCTAGCAGCATCTTCGCGGTCAAACGATGCAGCGCGCGAGCGTCGCCTGCTGCGGTGCCGATGCCAGGTTTGAGAATGACTGCGGCGAGGCGTCGGACGTGCTCGCGTTGCAGTGCACGGCGGGCGGGCGTAGCCTCCGTCACCGTTGCGCCTTCGCCCCAAATTGATTGGGTGATGGTGGCGTACACCTCGTCTAGCGTGAGCGCGCTGTCGGGCGCGGCGAGCTTGGTGCGTGCGTTTTGAATGCGCTCGGCCACGCGCAGCGACATCAAGCGATCCAGCGTTTGCGTTTGCATGGCTAGCAGCGTCACGTCGAGCGAGCGATCAATGGGCGGCGTGTTGCCACGATCAAGCGTGCTATCGGTCAGGCGGCTGACGAATTCGGGCTTGAGATTGAATCCGTTCGCGGCAAACAGACTGCTCGAAATCAGCTTCAGCGCAGCGCGCTGTTTGTCGGCCGCGACCGGTGTCAATGGAGCGCGATTACTGCCTGCCTGATCGCGCAAGTAGACGACACCGCCGACGTATTTCGCCGCCATTTCATAGGCGACAGAAAGCTGGCGGATGCCGCTGCCGAAGTTGCGGGTGAGAACGTCGAAGCTTTCGCCGCTGGCGAGGTTTCGCGTTTGCAAACGGTCGAACAATTCACGCGACAGCTGGATGCGGCGCTGCGCGAAATCGAGCGGGTCGCCGCCGACATCGCGCTGGTTGACCATCGGATCCATCCCGTCAAGATCGCCGAACAATTCTTCGTCGGTACCGTAGGCCAACAGCGGCTCGTTGCTGCGTCCGGCTATTTTTGCCAGGTCGTCGCGTTCGCTCGCCGCAGGCAGTTCTTTGTACGCATATTCGACGGCCCAGTAGTCGTACGGTCCTAGCGTGCTCATCACGTATTCGCCCTGCTGCTCTTTGTCGAGCGCGATGTTGAACGCGTTGTAATCCATCACCGAACCAGTGAGGCCGTTAGCGCGCGTAAACGCAGGGTCGCTGATCTGTTTTTGCGTGTAAATCGTTGACGCACGGAAGTTGTGACGCAGGCCGATGGTGTGCCCCACCTCGTGCGTCACCACGTCTTTGAGCACGGCATGAACGATGCGCTCGGACTCTTTCGGGTCCATCGCGTCACCCGCACGCATGGCGAGCAAATCGAGTGCGAAACTGGCTTCTTCAATCGCGGATTGACCGTATGAACACAGGTCGGAACCGGTGTCGCCATTCACCACTATATCGCGCGGCAACGTGGCCGAAGTAGGCCGCAAAAAGCTCCGGCTGTCATCCATGCGCGCGAGGCCGTTTGCATCCACACCGCTCGAAGCGGACGCTGCCATGGCGGGCATCGGGCGTGGCCATTGCTCGTTTGATTGACGGCGCGGCAGCGTAACCCAGCCGTTACCGATGGTGATGTCGGCATCGAGAATTTCGCCGGTGCGCGGGTCGATGCGCGACGGTCCAACCGCGAGCGCGCCATCGGAATAATCAACGAACCAGCGCACTGAGGCGCGACCGGTTTCGTGGGTGCTCCAGGTTGCGTCTGCGGGCTGCTGCTCCACGCGAATGGCGTCCTTGAAGCCGAGCTTTTCAAAGGCTTTGTTCCACTCCAGCACGCCCGCTTTCACCGTGTCACGATATTCGAGCGGAATGTTTTTATCGAGCCAAAAAGTGATCGGCTTTTTTGGCTCGGACAGCGCCGCAGACGCATCCTTTTTCTCCATGCGCCAACGATTGACCACGTACTTGCGCGCGAATGCGGCCTCGTTGTCGCTGAAGTCCCACATCGTCTGATTGAAGTGGCCAACGCGACCATCGGCGGCGCGCGGTTTCATCGGTTCATCGGGCAGTTTCGACAACGTGTAGAACAGGCCAAGAAAGAAGCTGCGCGGATCGGGCACGCCGCTCACGGGACGTGGTTGCGGCACCGGGGACGGCGTTGGCATCGGCGACGGAACGGGCAATTTTGGCACCGAGAAATGAGCGGTGACATCAAACGTGGTGGCGTCG
>JAYVPF010000202.1:0-19430 GCA_043757535.1 Burkholderiales bacterium | reverse complement strand
GCGGCGATGCCCTTGCCTAAGGAGGACACCACCCCGCCGGTCACGAACACGTATTTCGTCATGGCGAACCTATGCGGGAAAGCCAAATTCTACCGGAGCGCAGTCGGCACGCCTGTTCATGTAGAACAGCAAGATTCTGCGCAGTGAGCTTACAGCTTCTCTGCATAACGCCCATTTTATAAGGGCTAAGCGCGCGTTTCTTATAAAGTCAATAACTTGACCAATTAGCTTCTAGCCAAAATACAGCGGTCATTTAGTGAAAAAGCTGCTAAGTTTTGAGTATCTCGATTTTTCGAAAAATGCACCAAGATTCAATGCGCGTTGACCGAGCGCAAACCATGAGCTGGCAAAGGCTCAGTCTTGCGATTGTTTTGAGAAGATGCTGTCGTCAACTGCCCCCCGCATCGCACTCATCGGGACTCAATCGTCCCCAAAGCAAACGCAAACAGGTCTTTCCACGACCGACGCGTCGCTGAGACTTGAAACGGATGGCCCTAACGCGCTCCCGAGCGGCCAGCGCCAGCCGATTAATCGAGCGCTCGCAACTACAAAAGCAAACCGCGATTCTCGTTCGCAAGCTCGCCCTACTCGCACTCTGCCTGTCGCTCGTCCTCGTCGCCATTTATGGTGTGCTGCGTGGCGACTGGTTGCAGGCGGTGCTCGCCGAGATTGCGCTGGTGATGGCGTTGTTGCCGGAAGAGTATCGCGTCGCGGTGACGATTCACCATCCGGTCGATCCCAATATTCTCGTGCCCTCGAACATTCAGCGAAACGGCAACCGATTGGTCTCCTTGACGCAGGGACGTATTTTCACAGCGACTATTCGTATCTTATTGCTACACCCACAACGACTCGGTGGGCGACGTCATCATCTGGGGCAACTGCTCGCTGCTACATAGCTCGCCGATCACCGACCTGCAAGGCCATGCCGCACGCTGTGACGGGTTACTGTGAAGGAACAGCCGCTTGCGGTGTAGCTCCCAGCCCTGCTTCGGCTGGTTCTGCAGCGCTCAACGAATGTGAGGGGTTTGGCGTCAGGGCACGACGCAGATTCTCAGTCGTCGGCCCCTTGCCATCGGGCTGCCAGCCGGGCGCGGCGAACAAATAGCCAAGCACATCGCTTGATGATTTCGCCTTGCGCAGATCGCTAAAAATATTGATCCATTGCTGAAACACGATGCGCAGCGGATTTTGCGACGTTACTGGTTGCACCCAGCCATAACGAATCTTGATGTCATCACGCTCGGCAACGTAGGTGCCAAACATGCGATCAAAAATCACCAGCACGCCGCCATAATTGGCGTCGAGATACTCGATATTTGCCGCGTGATGAACACGATGCGCAGACGGTGTGTTGATTATGCCTTCCAAAAATCCAAGCTTCGGAATCCACTCCGCGTGAATCCAGAATTGATAGAGCAGATTGATGGCGAACGCGAGCAGTATGATCTGCGGCGCAAACCCGAGCCACGCCAGCGGCGAGAAAAACACCAGCGTCAGCGTGACCTTGCCGAGCCAGCCGAGGCGATATGCGGCTGACAAATTAAATTGATTCGGCGAATGGTGCACTGAGTGATTGGCCCAGAACCAGCGGCTTCGATGGCTTGCGCGATGAAACCAGTAATACGCAAATTCCAGCACCCAAAAGAGCACAACCCAGGACAGTGGCTCTTTCATATCCCACGAAAAAATCCGATGCTCATACAGCCAGACCGCACCCGGCAGAGCGAACAGCACAGGCACAAAATCGGAGATCCGCCGCCCCGCCGCGATCACAAGCGAAATCGCCGAACCCTTCCAGTCATAGTCGCGTCGTCCGGTAAACGACAGCACCACGCCTTCCAGCAGCGCGCTGCCCACGGCCACTCCCGCGATGATCAGATAAATGCGAACAAAGGTTGAGGTGTCCATGACATTGCATTCTATGAAAGTGACCCGATGGGCAGCGCGGAAGAAACTAAACGTCTTCCGGGACTTCGTGCGCTACCGACGACGATCCTGAATACGCTTCACTCCTTTCCAATGGGCTACGCCGACCGAAAATGACGCTTTTTGGCAAAAAAAAACAATGCAAGCATCGACTTTTGCCAAAAACTGCAATTAGCCCCCGTGCAACCGTGCTTCCAGACAAAAGCTATACTTCGATTACAACCAACCGATCCAGCCACGGAAAGTACAGCGCTGCGATCACGGGACGCAGCTTTCCACGCGATTCATCCCATGAGCGAAGCGCTTGCACGTAGCCGCGCAATTGCGGTCGATAGCGCTTGATCTCCATTGCGATCCAATCGCTTGATTCGAGCGCTGGCGATGGTTCGCTAAATTTGAAGTCGACGACCCAGCGCTCGCCGCTGGCAGTGACGAACGTGCGATCCGCGCGCAGGGTTTCGGTGCTGCCCTTCGTTGAAAAACTAGCTGCGAGGTTCAATTCGTTGACCGCCTCAATATGAGCCGGCGAAAACAAAAACTTGACATGCTCGTGCTGGGCCGCAGCCGCAAACCAGTCCGCTAATCTCTTGGCGATCACTGACGCTAGCTCTGGCGCAGCGCCTGCTTCGCGCAACATGCGGGCAACCACCGCAGCGTTCGGCGAAAACAGTCCTGCACCTTCTGACGCCATCGCCGCCGCCAACCCTTCAAACAGCAAATGACCGACGACACCTTCAGCGCGCGCATCCAACTGGCTTTGCACGACTGCGGTTTCTGCGTCGGCGAGCGTCGCCAGATAGGCCGGATGGGCGATCAGCGTCGTATCAAAAACGGGAGGTGCGTTCGTGCTGCGAGTCAGCGATTTCGCCAGAAACAACCGCTGATCACTTGACCGCACCGGCACCTCGAATCGGTCATCAGTTGTATCGCCCAACAGCGCGGAAAAGCTGTCGTCCGGCGGCTCAAACGCAGCATTGCATCGGGTCAGCGTCAAGCTGATTTTGGCGCGCGTCGCTGCGACATAGAGCAGGCGTTTGGCCTCTGCAGCACGAGCCGCATGGGTGTGCTGACTGACGTAGTCAAACACGCTACCCACCAGTTTTTTGCGCGAATCCCGCGCCGCGACAAGCACCTGACGTTCACCTGAACCGTCCACGGTCGGCACGAATCGCCAGCGTGCCAACTCGCGCGCATCGCCACGCTGCCTGCGATCAATGCCGACCAGAAAAACGTGATCCCATTCCAGCCCTTTTGCCTTGTGAATGGTCAGAATTTCCACCGACCCTGCACCCGAATTCTCGGTCGCGGACGCCGCAGCAAAGGAGCGATGCTGCCGATCCAGCAAATCGTGAACGATGTGGCGCGGCGGCAGCAGCCCACCGGGAGCGTTCTCGTTCAGCCACGCAAAGAAAACTTCGGCGTCGTCGCGTGCATCGTCATCAGCACACCACAACCGCCCGCCTAGCTGCTGCCACGCTGCGCGCACCTGCTCGGCGAGGGGCGACAGCCAGGTGCGCGCATGAGCGGTGTTGAAGGCCGCATAGGCGTGCGCGACGCGTTGCGCCTCCTCGGCATCCATTTGTGACAACCAAGTCGCGTCCTGTGAAAGCGCATACCACGAAGGCGCGTCGCGACCCGCGTTATCGAGGTAGTGCGCCAGTGCAGAAAGTGTCGCGAGTGTCAAGCCAACCCACGGTGAGCGCAGCACTGAGAACAACGCAGTTCGATCCGACGAATGGGCAATGGAGAAGGTCAGCGAGAGCAAATCGCGAATCGTTTCCCGCTGTTGCCATCGCGCAAATTCGCGGGCGGTGAACGGAACGCCGCGCGCAACCAACGCTGCAATCGCCGCCTGCGCATGCGGTCGCGTGCGCACCAGAATCGCGATACTTTCGGCTGCGTGATCACGCGTGATCTGCGAGATCGCGGTGGCGACGTGTTCGGCCTCATCGTCAGCATCAGCAAACGCCAGAGACTCAATAACCTTCGTTGCTCGTTCGACAACGGGTCGCGTCGCCACCGCAGCGGTAAACGTCACTGGTGCAGTCTCCCAAGGGCCCACCCAAGCAAACACGCGCGAGAGCTGATCGTTAACCCATTCGACCACGCCCGGTTGCGAGCGATAGTTGGCGGTTAGCGTCAAAGGTTTCAATCGAACGGCACCGACACCTTGAGTCTGTGCGAGCGCAAAAAGCGAAACGTCGGCATCGCGAAAGCCATAAATCGATTGCATCGGATCGCCCACTAAAAACAGGGTTCGACCATCGCCGTCTGCCCAGTCGCTTGTGATCGCAGTCAGTAGCGCAAATTGCGCGGGATTGGTGTCCTGCACCTCGTCCACCAAAACATGCCGAAGGCGTGCGTCTAGGGCACCAAGTACCGCTTCGCGCTCCTCCTGCAGCACTTGGAGCGCAGCACTTGCAACGCCTGCAAAATCGGTCACACCCTGCTCACGTAGCAGGAGCGACAAGTGCGCCGCTGCCCGCTTCAAGACGATCAGCGTAGCCCGAAGAGTGACTGCGTGTTCAGCCATCGCGGTAGCGGTCGGCAGATGGTCAACCTTGGCCAATGCCGATGTCCATGCGGGCTCGTTGGCGAGCTCATCGAGTAGCGCTTTCATGCGCGCTTTTGCCTCATGACGCTCGGACTTCGGCAGGCTTGAAAATTCAGCGTCGGTGCCGAGCGGGAATCCGGCAGATTTGTTCACGCCACCGCTTTTGCGCAGCTCGCGACTACCGGTCAATAACAAGTCGGCGATGCACTTCCATGTGCTCACGGCATAGCTCCCCGCGCCCGAGGCCCAGTCCGCCAGAGCCGCCTCTCGTTCAGCGGCAACATCCGCCCTTTCCAAGAGCGAAAAAGTCTGCGCTGTGAACGCCAACATAGCGCCGATATCCGCTCGATGCAACGGATTGAACTGCCCCGCAATCCGCGCCAGTTCCGCATCAATCTCACTCTGCAAGCGCTCGTTGATTTGAGCGACGCCAGCGTCGGTCGTGTCCACCGCCTCGCCCAACCACTGCGAACGCCGCGCCAACAAATTGGCGATCAAATCGATCACGTCGTCAACGCGATTTGCGGCAAGACTCAAGAGCGTTCTTGATGCAACGACCACCTCAGAATCATCGTCAAACAACGCATCTTGCGCTGCCTGACGGTACAGTGACCCGACCGATTCGGATACGCTCGCCAGCGCGCTCGATGCTGCGACACTCAAGACCGGTGCACTCCCCGTGATGCGAGCACAAAACGCGTCGAAAGTGTCGATCATGACGCCGTTCAGGCCATCAAGCAGTCGCCACCGGAGCACGCGATCACGTTCCAGCACGCAGAGCGCCAACGCGCGTCGCCGCGTTGCGAGCTCGCTACTGTCAGGCGTTTGCGGAGCGATGGCCGAGAGCAAAGCCGAATGCAGCCGCTCGCGCATTTCACCAGCCGCTTTGTTGGTGAAGGTGATGGCCAGTACTTCGGATGGACTGTCAGCCGTCGCCAGAACCGTCAACAAACGCTGAATCAACAGCTCGGTTTTTCCGGAACCTGCAGGCGCTTGCACGATGAATGATTGCGATGCATCCAGCGCCATGTCGCGCGCACTTTGATCGGCGGCTAACGGAGCGTTCACGATTGCACGCCCGCACTTGTCGAGCCCTCGTCGTCGCCCTCGCCCTGCGCACCCGACAGTGACCACGGTTCACGGCAGAACCCGGCGAACGAACAGCGCCGACAAGTCGCCGTGCCTTTTAGTGGGGCGACATACGCAACACCTGTGCGATGCTCTTCAATCAACACGCCGAGCTCGTCTTGCCACGCTTGCGTCAAGTCTGGCCAAGCGGGTTCATTCGCGCTGATTCGTTTTGGATTCAACGCTGCGTCAGCGCCGACACCCACAAATTTCACGTCGTCATCAGAAATCACGATGTAGCCAATCGCGCCGATACGCGGCTCGTCGGCGGGAAATACCGCATGCAACGCAAACAGATACAGCGGCAACTGCGGTGCAGCCAGACGCCCGGAGCTGTTCTCGGCAAACCAATCTGCGCGCGACACGTTGCCTGTTTTGTAGTCGAACACGACGCCGAAGCAAGCGTCGTCGCTTGCCGCAGCCGTGTACACATCGCGCCGATCAAGTCGCAATTTGAACGCGCAACCGAGCACCTCTGTTCTCACGTCCTGCTCCACGGCGACCACAGTAAATCCACCGCGCGCCGCATCCAACGAGAGGACTTTATCGATCAACGGCAACAATCGATCACGCTCAATGGCCCAAACGGTAGCGGGAATTCCTGGGCGCTCCTGCTTTGCGTCGTTTACGGCGACTACCAAGGCTTCAGTCGCCGCATTCCGCAACATTTCGAGCGTGGGTTCACAACCGTTGTCGCGCGTTTGCTGGATACGCACCTCTCCCACTGCATGCATCACGTCATGCACAACTTGCCCACGCAACCGCGCCGGAATGCCCACGGCGTACTCGGGCCATTCGCGCAGATTCAGTCGCATAGCGGCTGCTTTGCGCGGGCAGTGTGACTGTTGTTCCAGCATGCCAGCTGTGAGTGCGGGGTGCGTTGTTTGTGCAGCAACATTCGGCAAGGATTCATCGCTAGTCGTTGCTGAATCTACTCTGCGCGAACGGCGCGTCATTGCAACTAAAGAAGGTGCCGTTTGCAGCACAACTCCCGCCGCCAGCGGACTAATTCGCTGCGCGCTACCCTCGACGTCGCCAGCATACGAAACATGTAGTTCGCCACAAAGCAAATTCCAGTTCGTCCACAGCGCCTGCGCCCGACGCCGCACTTCATCACGTGAGCCCAAGCCCACCTGAATCAACGCCTGCCACGCGCGGGGCAACATCGGGTGTGGCTCATATGCCTCCGGCAAAACACGATCAGTAAAACCCACGATCCACGCCACATCGAGCGGCACGCCCGCTGATTCGAGCAACCCCATCACCTGAATGCTCGCAGTTCCCGACTGCGGTTGAAACGTTTGCTGACCCGAGATACGCACATGCTCACGCACCGCATCACGCCACGAAACCGGCGACAACCATCGATCCATCGCAGCCCACCGTCGCAACGCCTCTGACCATGCTTGCTCTAGCTGAAACAGATCGCTTTGCGCAATATACGGATGCTCGGTCAGCGCGCTCACGAGTGCGAGCAAAGTGTTCTGATGTGACTGACGAGTCTGCTTTTTTGCATTTGACGAGCCTTCTAAAGCGGCACGCAAAGTGGCTGGCAACACGTCAAGCCAATCGCGCAATGTGCAGCGACCTGTCCCGAGTTTCAGCAGACGCAAAAGCTGGCTTTGCACCCGTTGCAACGATTTCGGCGTTCGCCCCCAACGCGGATGCATCAACGCCTGCGCCAGCACCTCCGTATCGACGTTGCCGATCGTCGCGGCAAGTACAGTCGTCAGCGCGGCGACCCATGGATAAGCCGCCAACGGCTCACCGGCGGACAGATTAAATTGCGCCCGATCGGTCTCTGGATTGAGCCACCATTTATCCGGGTTCAAATGCTCGCGCAACGCACTCAACCACTGCGCGCGGCAACCAGACAAATTCGGCACGATGATGCCAACGGTTCGGTCGACAGTCGAAGCGCTATCGCTATCGCCATCAATTTGAGCCTTAGCCCAGGCAATCGCGGCGTGCATTTCCTGTTGTGCGTCGCTGCTTTCATACGCCTGACACGTCGCCGCCGGCCTGGAAAGCGGTGCCCAGTGCTTCACTTCCACACCACGCTCGTTCATCGCTGCCAGCAGCCGCTTCTGCCCAGCATGCGCCGCGAAGGCAGGGGTCAGAATGACACGTTCTGGCAACAGCGATTGAATCGCGTCAAGCCAGACCAGCAACGCCTCGTAAAGCTCCGCCTGAGTCAGCGCCTCAACCCGACGCAATAGCCCCTCCATTCGAACCGCGCAGCGAGCAAACAACGCCAGATTGTCCTGCCCGCCATAGAGACCGGTGGCAAACGTCGAAAGCTGACGCACCGACAACCCATTGCGCTGCGCCAGCGTCCACGCCTCATCCGCTAACGTCGCCACATGTGCCGATTCGCTCGCCATGAGACTGGTTTCATCGGTCACTACCGATTGCCACAACGCCGCCCCCGCGTCGGCGTCCAGCAATTCCCGCGAATCAGAAATCAGCCCAAACAACTGCCCACGCCGCCACAAGTCAGCACAAAACCGCTCGACGTCGGTGCAGGTCGGTGGCGCAAGGTTGTCCCGTGCCAGCAACCGCTGAAACGCACGGGCAGCGCGATCGCTCGGACACAGATAAATCGCTCGCTTTAGAGATGTCATTTCAGTTCCATCTCGGTAGTTTATTTCCCCGCTGGCACGCCGCCACAACTTGGCATCATTCTCATCTCAAGGGCATCTCTAATAATTCGTTTTTGGGCATGCAGTGCTAGGAGCCCGGAGCGCAGCAACCAGAGCGTACGCCCTGGTACGTGAGCTCATTTGCCAAAAGCGCGAGCACCGCGCGACAACGCAATGCGCCCCACAAATGAATCATTAGAGGTGCCCTCAAGCTGGCATCCAGATAGCATGCAAGCACAACCGTGGCAGCAATCCGACGCGTTGATTGCGCGCCACGAGGTTTGGACATTGTCTCCGACTTGACTCACCAATAAGTGAACGAAGCGGACATAAATAGCTCGCCCTTTTGTCGACTTTCTCTAAAATCTGGCATCAGCCCCTGTGCAATGGTCGTTTCAGCATAAAGCTGATCGCCGATTCAACCCAACCGCAACGCCATCACGCCCCCAACAATCACACAGGTTCCCAGCGCGCGCCGCGGGGTAAATTTTTCTTTAAGCAACCAGCTACCGAGCAAAGCAGCGAACAGCACCGAAGTTTCGCGCAGCGCCGCGACCGTCGCCACCGGCGCGCGAGTCATTGCCCATAGCGCGATGCCGTAAGAACCGAGCGAGGCCAACGCGCCGCAAGTCGCGATAGGCCATCGCGCTTTCGCATAAGGAAATGCTGCGTGCCCCCGTCGCGCGAGCACAATCGCAGCAAACGGCCAACCGTCCAAAACAAATAAAGCGACGACGTATTGAAAAGCGTTACCGGACGCGCGCGCGCCGAGCGCATCAACGACCGTGTAAATCGCGATTACCACGGCATTGGCCAGCGCAAACTGCGTCGCCCGCCGATTGTCGAGCGCATGACGACTGAGGCCGAGCACCAGCACGCCGGCGCACACGCCGGTCACGCCTGCCCACGCGAGCGACGACAAGTGCTCGTTGACCGTAGCGGCAGCGGAGACCGCCACCAGCAGCGGCGCGACGCCGCGCATCAACGGATACGTCAATCCCATTTCGCCGTATTTGTATGCACCCGTCAAAGCGACGTAGTAGGCGATGTGAATAATGACCGAGGTCACAATGTAGGGCCACGCGGCGGCGGACGGCCAACCAACGATCAGCACGAGTGGCAACGCGATGATCGAACCGAGAAGGTGAATGAGTGCCGTGTCGAGCGCCTTGTCGGTGCTCGATTTCACGACCACGTTCCAGCTCGCGTGAAGCAATGCGCCGAACAGAACCAGCGCCACGATGGGCCAGGTCAATACCACCCGGTTATGCCGTCAAGGCGCATTGCGCGGCACGCTGCATGAAGTGGCCGAGCGGCGGCGTGGTCAGGCCCTGCGTCTTCGCCAGATCGTCCCAGACGCGCAATCGAACCGCCTCGACAGCACCTGCCTGCGCAATGAAACTTTCTGATTCGTTCGCGCTAAATATTCCACCTTGCAGAATTAAGCTTCGCTTTGAATCCTCAGACAACGCGACGTGATAGCTGGCGCGTCTGGCGCAAAGGTAGCGCTTGGCGTCGACGTGAAATTTAATGGCATTCAGCACGTCATCAGAAAACAGGCCGCGCAAAAAAGCCACGGCACGATATTGATGAGCATCGTCCACTCCGCGCAACGATGGCGTATCACCAAAGTCTTGCAACAGATGACCGAGATCATGCAGGAGCGCCGCCGTGATTAACGCGTCATTGGCACCTCCAACCTCCGCCTGATGCGCCGTCTGCAGCGCGTGTTCAAGCTGCGTCACCGGCTCGCCAGAGTATTGCTCGCCGCCACGTTCAGTAAACAATTGCTCTATGTCCAAAAGCGTCAGCACGGTGCGTCCTGCGTCAAACCCAGGGCAAGGAGTAGGTCTTGATGTTGGTAAAGCTCTTGATCGCTTCTTGCACGCCTTCCTTGTAGCCAAGACCCGAATCCTTGATGCCACCGAACGGCGTGAGCTCAAGGCGATAGCCCGGCACTTCACGCACGTTGACGCTGCCCACATCAAGTTCGCTCACAAAGCGCGTGATGTAATCGAGGCGATTGGTGCACACTGCGCTGGAAAGGCCATACGCAGTGCCATTCGAAATACGAATCGCTTCGTCGATATTTTTGAAGCGAATGATGGGAGAGACGGGGCCGAACGTTTCCTGCATCGCCACTGTCATTTCCGGGCGCACATGATCAAGCACAGTTGGCGAATACAGCGCGCCGCGCCGCTGGTTGCCCACGAGCAATTTCGCGCCCTGCGCAATCGCTTCGTTGACACGCGACTCGAAAAGCATCGCGGCTGGCTCGTCAATCACGGTGCCCATGTCGATTTTCGGATCGGACGGATCACCGTATTTCCAAGCGCGAGTCTTCTCGACAATCTGCTCAACAAACTGATCCACCACCGCCTCATGCACCAGCATGCGCTTAATCGCGGTGCAACGTTGGCCGGAGTTTTTGTAAGAGCCTTGCACTGCGAGCGTAGACGCTTCGTCAATGTCGGCGTCCTCCATCACGATGATCGGATCATTGCCGCCCAGCTCCAGCACCATTCGGCGATACCCGGCCTTGTGGGCAATGTATTTGCCGATGGAAACACCGCCCGTAAACGTGACGAGGTCAACATGCTCGTTGGTCAATAGCTCATCGGCGATTTCGCGTGGATCGCCCGTAATCACGGACAACATCTCGCGCGGCAGACCCGCTTCATACAAAAAATCGGCCAGCAAAATCGCGGAGAACGGCACCTTCTCCGACGGCTTCAACACCATGCGATTGTTGGTCGCAACACTTGGCACCACCTTGTGTGCCACCTGATTCATCGGGTGGTTGAACGGTGTGATTGCAGTGATAACACCGAGCAGCGGCGAGCGCTGTGTGTAGACACGCCGCTTCTTGCCATGATGGGTCAAATCGCAACTAAATATCTGCCCGTCGTCCTTAAGCACTTCATTAGCACCAAACAGGAAGACGTCGCTAACGCGGCCCGCCTCGTAGGTCGCGTCTTTCATGCACAGACCCGCTTCGGCCGAGATGAGTTTCGCTACCTCGTCCTGACGTCGCTTGGCAATATCAGCCGCGCGATTGAGAATGGCGGCGCGTTCGTAACGCGTGAGCTTGGGACGGTAGGCATATGCTGTTGCATACACCTGCCGCACCTCTTCAAGCGTCGCTTTTGGCACGGTGCCGATCCGCTGTTCGGTATAGGGATTGGTTACGGCGATCGCGCGGTCACCCGTACGCTCGGCGCCGACCTTGCGCCCTGCAATGCGCATGGCATTGAGCTGATTGTCGAGTATGAATTGGTTGATCATTTCGTGGTCGTTTCTTGCTATTCAATGTCGCTGTAGCCCGGAAAAAGCTACAGCGTATTCCGGGTTCCTGTGCCCGTATCGCGGTGGCGATCAAATATGACTGCCCTCGGAGTCACGTTCCCGGAATACGCTGTAGCTCCTTCCAGCCTACACATAGTTCAACGCGAGATCAAAAGCATCGAAATTACGGAAGCGACGATTCAAATCCAGCCCCGGCAATTTGCGATTAACGATCAGCGGTACGCGTTGCTCGCTCACACCACCATGCGAACGCAATGGCGCATCAAGCGCCGAAAGGTCATGTCGAGACGCCGACGTGCCAATCACGGTGAATCGCTCCGACACCACGACGAGATCTCCGATGCGGTCATCAGGCAATTCAAATTTCACTGCGGCCTCGGAGCGTGTCAGCGCCAATTCAACACCGCCTATCGCGGCGATCTTTGCTCGTGCCTCCGATGGGTCAATATCCGAAGGCAAGTACACCGTGGCGAATGAGCCGAGCGCACCGTGATGCACCACGTAGGGGTCGGTAATCGGCAGGATTACGCGAGCGCGGCCCACACCAAATGCGCTATCAAACCAGTCCTGCAGATAGATCACATCAGGCGTGCCGTCCATCGACACCTTGGCGTTCATACCGTGATCGGCCGTCAGCGCAATCACACAGCCCATCGCATCAAGCTTGCCGAGGTAGCCATCCATCATCGCATTGAACGCGTTGGCTCCTTCAGTGCCCGGTGCATGCTTGTGTTGCACGTAATCGGTCGTGGACAAATACATCACATCCGGTCGCACGCTGCCCATCAGCTGTACGCTGGACGCGAATACAAATTCCGACAGCGCCTCACTGTAAACACTTGGCAACGACTTGCCAACCCGGATCAGCATTTCGTCAATGCCGTTCGCTGCCATGGTGACCTGATCGGCTTTCTCAGCCGAAAAACAGATGCCCTTCATCTTGTGTCCGAGCAATTGGCGCAGCTTGTCTTTCGCGGTAATCACGGCGAGCGACTTGCCCGCGTCAGCGAGGCTCGCAAGAATCGTCGGCGCGCGTAACCACTTCGGATCATTCATCATGACTTCGGTGTTGGTCGCCGTGTCGAACAAATAGTTACCGCAAATGCCATGTACCGATGGCGGCGCACCAGTAACAATGGACAAGTTGTTCGGATTGGTGAACGTCGGCACGACGCATTCCGCGATCAAGCCCGTACCTTCGGCGAGCGTGCGCTTGAGCCACGGCATGTGTCCCGTCGCTACCGCCTGCGCAAGGTAATCCGGCTCGCAACCGTCGACGCAGACGACCACTGTGGGTGTCACCGGCAATCGATACCTGCGCCCATTTACATCAATTGTTTCCACCGGTTATTTCCTTCGTAAATCGTCGGCGATTAGGCGGTTCGATGTTCGCGCACGGCGTCGCTCGCGCGACGCGCTTGTCGTCGCAAATCGTTGGCAATCGTGCGCTCCTTGCTTTCCATCACATGATCAAACATGGCGCGCCCAGCAGCCTCGGCATCGCCTGAAGCAATCGTCTTGACAATCTGGCGATGCTCGCCTGCCGAGATCGGCATCAACCAGCCATCGACGAGATTAAGACGACGAAACAGCGCGAGTTCTTTGATCAGCTTTCGGTAAATCGCGGTAAGTTTGCGATTACCTGCCATCTCGACCAGACGATCATGAAACTTGAGGTTCAGCAGATGGTAGTTGCGCGCGTCGTCCGCCTTGACTGATCGCTCCATCGCATCGACCAGCGCCTTGATTTCTTTCAGTTGCACCGACGTGACGTTCTTGGCGAGTTGTCGCCCGACCAGCTCATCCATCGCGGCGCGCAGATCGAATATCTCGACTGCCTCATCAATCGGGATGTCGCGAACAAACACACCGCGATTTTTCTCATTACGGACGAGGCCCGCCTCTTCCAGCATGCGAAACGCTTCGCGCACCGGGCCGCGCGACACCCCCAGTTTTTCCGCGAGCGTCGCCTCGACCAGCTTGCTTCCAGGCGCATATTCGCCCGACAGGATCGAGCGCTCGATGCCCTGCTGCACCAGCGTGGTGAGCGAGCTGGACTGTAATAGTGCAATCGTCGCGGAGGGCGACTCATTTAGCAACAACGGCACAGGGGTTAGAGCGGCACTCATGCCGCCATTTGAGTGCGAATCTCTCAAATTGTCAACAATCTACAAAAAACAATTGACAAAGATTGCGTCGCAACGATAAAACCATTCCAGATGACGCGTCACAACGCTGTCACGGACTGGGTACACCATTGCAATTTTTGTGAAGGAGCATTTTTATGCGTCTGTCCTCCCTGCTTCGCTGGTCTGCACTTGCGGGCTTGGCACTCGCCGCTTCGGTGTCATTCGCGCAAAAGACGCAGTTGCTCGTCTACACCGCGCTTGAGACCGATCAACTGAAAGCCTATCAAGAAGGTTTCAACAAAACCTATCCAGACATCGAAATCAAATGGGTGCGTGACTCAACCGGCGTCGTCACCGCGAAGCTGCTCGCTGAGAAAGGCAACCCGCAGGCCGACGCCGTGATGGGTGTTGCAGCATCGAGCCTCGCCTTGCTCGACAAGCAGGGCATGCTTGAACCTTACGCACCGGCGGGGCTGGCGGCGATTGCGCCGCAATATCGTGACAAAAAAGCCGTGCCAGCTTGGTTCGGCATGGACGTGTGGGGCGCAACGGTTTGCTTCAACACGATTGAAGCTGCCAAGAAAAATATTCCGAAACCAGAGACATGGAAAGACCTCACGAAACCCATCTACAAAGGACAAATCGTGATGCCAAGTCCTGCGTCAAGCGGCACTGGATTCTTCGACGTAACCGCATGGCTCACGCTTTTCGGTGACGACGGTGGCAAAGGTGGCGGATGGAGTTTTATGGATGGTCTGCACGAAAACATCGCGCAGTACACGCACTCGGGATCGAAGCCTTGCAACATGGCGGGGGCTGGCGAATTTGTCGTCGGCATCTCGTTCGAGTATCGTGCGAACAGCAACAAGGCCAAGGGCGCGCCGATTGATCTGGTGTTCCCGAAAGAAGGCTTGGGTTGGGATCTCGAAGCCTTTGGCATTCACAAAGGCACAAAAAAACTGGACGCGGCCAAGAAGCTCGCTGATTGGTCCTCCAGCAAGGACGCAATGGCGCTGTACGGCAAGAATTTTGCCATCACCGCCGTCCCGGGTATGGCATCCGCTTTGCCGAATGTGCCCGCTGATTACGAGGCACGTCTTGTGAAAATTGACTTCAGCTGGGCAGCGGAAAATCGTGAGCGCATTCTGGCGGAGTGGTCGAAGCGCTACGACTCGAAAACCGAGAAAAAATAATGCAAACAAACTTCGTCCCTTTTAAGGGGAGGTTTGGAATGGGAACGGGTTCAGCCAGCGTCAAAGCGTCCTAAAAAGTTCACGGAACAAACCCATTGCCCAACCGGAGCAGAAAGCAACAATCGCTTCGCCGTCCCCTTTGAAGCGGAGGAACCGAGCGGTGAACAAACTGCACTGAACTCAGAAACCTCATGACTGACCAGCCTTACCTGCAACTTCGCGGCATTCGCAAAGCGTTCGGCGCATTCGCCGCGTTGTCGAACATCGATCTCGACATTGCAAAAGGGGAATTCGTCTGCTTTCTCGGTCCGTCCGGATGTGGCAAGACCACTCTGTTGCGGATCATCGCTGGCCTTGAAGTTCCGACCTCGGGGACGATCTCGCAAGCGGGCCATGACATCACGCGAAGGCCACCCGCCGAGCGTGATTACGGCATCGTGTTTCAAAGCTACGCCCTATTCCCCAACTTGAGTGTGGCTAACAACGTCGCCTACGGTCTGGTCAATCGGCGCACACCTAAAACACAAATCACCGAGCGTGTTCGCGAGCTGCTTAAGCTGGTCGGCTTGCCCGGAAGCGAAGGCAAATTCCCGGCACAACTCTCTGGAGGGCAGCAACAGCGGATTGCACTGGCTCGCGCGCTCGCAACGTCGCCGGGGCTATTGCTACTCGACGAGCCGCTCTCCGCACTCGATGCCCTAGAGCGAGTGCGCCTTCGACAAGAAATTCGCGCGTTGCAGCAGAAACTCGGTGTCACTACCATCATGGTCACGCACGATCAGGAAGAGGCCCTTTCGCTCGCGGATCGAATCGTCGTGATGAATCACGGCGTCATCGTGCAGGTCGGCTCTGCAATGGATATTTATCGCGAACCCGTCTCGCCGTTCGTCGCAGATTTTGTCGGCAAAGTGAACGTGTTGCCGGGTCACGTCGATGGCTCAAAACTTGATGTGGGCACTTTCTCGCTGTCACCGCCGCAACTCGCAACCAATACCGATCCACCGAAAGATGTCAAGGTCTACCTGCGCCCCGAAGACGTCCTAGCGCGCTCGACTGGGGGCGGTGCCGCAGGCTTCCCGGCGAACGATCCGCATGTGTTTGATGCGGTCATCGAGAAGATCGAATTCCTCGGTTCGTTCTGTCATGTTCATATCAACACACCCGCGTTTGCGCCGCACAAGCTTACGGTGTATCTCTCGCTCAACTTCCTGACGGAGCAATCGTTGGCCGTGAATTCGGCGCTGCGTCTGAAGCTCTTGCCTGAGCGTTTGCGCATTTTCTAGGATGGCTGCGGAGCTCACACACTCAGCGATAGCGACTTCGTCGCAAGTGCGTCAGACCACGCATTGGACTGATCGTCTGGCGCATCTTGGCATACTGCTCATTGCAGTCGTCCTGATTGCGTTCCTGGCGATGCCGTTAGCGGCCATCCTGTTGCAATCGTTTGAGGGCAAGAATGGCGAATTTGCGGGGCTCACCAACTTTTTCGCCTACGCCAAAACACCCGCACTGCTGACGAGCCTGTGGAACAGCATCTGGGTTTCGGTTGCAGTGACACTGATCGCAGTGCCGCTTGCGTTTGTTTTTGCGTACGCACTGACTCGCTCTTGCATGCGATTCAAAGCGTTGTTTCGCGGGATTAGTTTGATCCCCATCCTCGCACCATCCCTGCTGTCGGCGATTTCGCTCATTTACTGGTTTGGCAATCAGGGCGTCCTCAAGAGCGCGATGCAAGGCGTGGGCATCGCACAAATCTACGGCGCACCCGGCATTGTGATCGCCGAATGCTTCGCCGTGTTTCCTCACGCGCTGATGATCCTGATCACCGCATTGAGTTTGGCCGATGCAAGACTTTATGAAGCCGCCGCGGCGATGGGCACACGCGCGTCGCGCAAGTTTTTCACCATCACACTGCCCGGCGCGAAGTACGGCTTGCTCTCCGCCGCGCTGGTGACGTTCACGCTGGTGATGACCGACTTCGGCATCCCGAAGGTCATTGGCGGCAATTTCAACGTGCTCGCTACCGACGTATTCAAGCTCGTGATTGGTCAGCAGGACTTCGCAAAAGGTGCTGTCGTGGCGATACTCCTCTTGCTGCCCGCCGTGCTGACGTTTGCTGTCGATCATTATGTGAGTCGCAAACAGACCGCGATGCTCACCGCGCGCGCCGTGCCGTACAAGCCTTCCCCTTCACGTGGATACGACCGCGCGATGACGGCCTATTGCGTGCTGATTTCGCTCTTGATGCTGGCGATGCTGGGCATGGCGATCTTTGCGTCGTTCGTCAGTTTTTGGCCGTACAACTTGTCGCCGAGTACTCGGCACTATGTTCTCGGTCTCGTCGATGGAGAGGTCGCCGAAGGTTTCATCAACAGCCTGAAAATGGCGGCGGGCACGGCGTTCTTCGGTACTGCACTCGTCTTCTTCTCGGCCTATCTGCTTGAAAAAACCAAGGGCGCAAACTGGTTGCGCGCGCCGGTAGGAATGCTGGCTATGTTGCCAATGGCCGTACCGGGTCTGGTGCTTGGTCTCGGCTACATCTTTTTCTTCAACGCTGCTGCAAATCCACTGAATGCGCTGTATCACACGACATTGCTCTTGACGCTGTGCACTATCGTTCACTTCTACACGACAGGCCACCTCACAGCGGTGACAGCACTCAAGAGTCTTGACGGAGAATTCGAGGCGGTTAGCGCCTCGCTCAAAGTGCCCTGGTACAAAACATTCTGGCGCGTCACGCTGCCGATTTGCACGCCTGCGCTGGTCGACATTGCTCGCTACTTTTTTATCAATGCGATGACTACGATTTCGGCGGTCGTTTTCTTGTATTCACCCGAGACTAAAGTTGCGTCCATCGCTATCCTCAATCTCGACGAAGCCGGTGAAATTGGCGCAGCCGCCGCGATGGCTGTGATGATCGCGGGCATCTCTGCCGTCGCCACGGGACTCTTCATGCTGCTCGCGCGCTGGGTGGATCGCCGCACTCAGGCGTGGCGCGGCCCAAGGTAGTCAAAGCAATGGCAAACGACCGAATCCTTTTGACCCCCGGGCCTCTTACGACTAGCCTACAAACCAAGCTCGCGATGCTGCGCGACTGGGGTTCGTGGGATGTTGATTTCATCGAAGTCACGGCACGAGTCCGCAATAGCCTGCTCAACATCGTTCACGGCGAGGAAAGCCATGTCGTCGTGCCCCTGCAAGGCAGCGGCACGTTCAGCATCGAAGCCGCCGTCGCCACATTGGTGCCTGCCAACGGGCATGTACTGGTGCTCGACAACGGTGCCTATTGCAAACGCGCTGCGAAGCTCACGTCACTCATGGGACGGCGCTGCACGCTGATGCCGTTCGCCGACGACGAAATGGTCTCACCATCAGCGTTGCGTGAAATGCTGGTCGCGGACACCTCCATCACTCACATCGTACTCATTCACTGCGAGACAGGGGCCGGTGTTTTGAACCCGCTTCAGGTAGTTGCTGACATGTGCGCAGAGTTCAACAAAGGGCTCATCGTTGATGCGATGAGCTCGTTCGCCGCGATCGAAATTGACGCACGCAAAACCCGCTTTGATGCATTGATCGCGGCGAGCGGCAAATGCCTTGAAGGCGTTCCTGGCATGGGCTTTGTGTTCATTCGCAAAGCGGTGCTCGACGGTTGCGCGGGACAAAGCCAATCGCTCGCGATGGATCTGCACGATCAATACGTCTATATGGAAAAGACCGGCCAATGGCGCTTCACGCCTCCGACTCATGTCGTGGTCGCGCTGGCCGAAGCGATCTCACAGTTCGAAGCCGAAGGCGGCCAACCTGCACGGCTCGCCCGTTACACGAACAACTACGAAACACTGGTTCGCGGCATGACGGCGCTGGGTTTCAAGCCGTTCCTTGCCCCCGCCATTCAGGCTCCGATCATCGTCACATTTCACGCGCCTGCACATCCAAACTATGACTTCAAGCGTTTGTACGACGCGGCGAAAGCGCGTGGATTTATTCTCTACCCCGGTAAGCTCACAGAGGTAGAAACTTTCCGCGTCGGCTGTATCGGGGCCATCACGTCGGTGGAAATCGAGCAGGCGGTACACGCCGTGGCATTGGCGCTGCAAGATTTGGGCATACCGTCCGGCGCGCCGGAGGCTATGGGCGACAAATCTTTGCGCAGTCGGTCATCCTGAGCCACAAGCGAAGGATCACGTTGTATGCAAAGGTTACTGCCATTGCCAAGACTGTAGCGATACGACGCGATCCTTCGCAAACTCAGGATGACATGCGATTTTTTAACGCGAGCCTCCTAATTTCAGAAAGACTTCTATGGCAACCCGTTCGAGACAAGGCAGCGGTGGTGAGCACCGCACCGTTGCCGCTATCCGAAAATCCAGCGCAAACAAAGTCAAAGTCGCGGTCAGCGACATCGACGGCGTGTTGCGTGGCAAGTATCTGCACAAGGATAAATTCCTCGGTGCCTCGCAGCCTCATCCGAACGGCGGTTTTGGTTTCTGTGACGTAGTGTTTGGCTGGGATTCGCAGGACGTTTGCTACGACAACACGACTGTTA
>JAYVPF010000201.1:0-5118 GCA_043757535.1 Burkholderiales bacterium | reverse complement strand
GCTTGAAGAGCTTAAGCAACGTATCCTCAAAGGCATTGAGCAGATGAATGCCCAGCCCGTTCGCTTCCAGTGGAAAAGCTTCGACTTCGAGATGGCTACAACGTAAATATTTTAATGAAACGATGTACTAGTTGATAGTACCCGATATCAGCCTCTAGCCACTGTGGGATAAAGTATTCAGCAGAAAGCTGATACTTAAAAATTAGCCCGCAGTTTCGGCTGATGCGGCGCTTCCAGCCGCAGCAACACGTCGTAATACGCCCGCACTGATTCCACATATTCAACCGGCATACCGCAGCGGCAAAGCCCCTGTTTGAACTGCGCCGCGATCTCGGGTTTCGCCAGGAGCGGGAGATGGCGACGTACGTCAGGCCACATGTCCGGATTTTTTTTCGCGCGTTGGGTCAGAACGCGCGCATTCTCCACGTGCCCGAGCCCGATGTTGTACGCCGCCAGCGCGAGCCAGGTTTTGTCCGGCTCCTGAATGCGCGCGGAGAGGCCATCACGCTTCAATTCATTGAGATAGCGGCCTGCGCCCAGTATCGATGAGCGCGGATCGAGCCGATCCACTTTGTATCGCCGCGCCGTGTCCTCGGTGAACTGCATGATGCCGCGCACGCCGGTCTCCGAGGTCGCGTCCGTTTCCCAATGTGATTCCTGATACGAGAGCGCCGCGAGTAGTCGCCACTCAATGCCGGAGTTCTCCTGCGCCAGCTGAAACCACGGCCGGTAGCGCGGCAGCACGGTGTTCACACGTTCGCTGAAAAGCTCAATGTCGGCGGGACGCACCTTCTGCGGAAAGCCGAAATAGCGATCCAGTACGCGCCCGATTTGACCGTCACGCGTGATGCGCGTGAGAAACGCATTGGCGCTGTCACGCACCAACATGCCGTCATGCGCAAACAGCCACACGCGGGACATCGGCGGCTGCACGATAAAGGCCCGCTGCGCGTCGTAATGAAAGTGGCGACTGGCGTTGAAGGTGTCTTCCTCGACGATGGCGTACTGCACATCATCATCGCCCACCGCCGCCATCAGCGACTCATCATCGTTCTTGTCATCCTCAACAAAGGTGATCGTCGCGTTCTTTCGTTTCAGCTCTGCCATGCGCGGATGCGTGTAGATGCGTGAGCTGACGACCACCCGTTTCGGTGACACTTCGGTAAACGATCTCGGTGTCGATTTTTGCGGCGAATTCAACAACACCCACCCGCTTTCCTGATAGCGCGCATGGGTCGGTAACTCGGTCGCGCTTAAGCCATCGGCCGTGTTGCCCATCGCCACCACGTCCACTTCGCCGCGAAACAACGCGAGCCTTGCTGCGTCGGGCGTGGCGAACGTTTTGATGTCTAACTTCGCGTTCTGCGTTTTCGCGAACGCGCTGATCAGGTCGTATTCCAGCCCAGCCAATTCGCCGTTCGGGTCGGTGTAGTAAATGGTCGGATGCACCATCAGTGCGACGCGTAGCGGCGCTGACGCATGAGTCTCGCCAGACGCGACCACCGCCGGGCTCACCGCGCGTGTCTCCAACCACGTCAAAAACTTGACGGGCAGCAACAGGGCAGCCGCAGCCGTCAAAACGGCAAGCACGACGGCGACAGCACGGAACGGAAGCATCAGACGAGGGGAAATGCGCACGTAGGGGAAACCGGGCTGTCGAGTATACGAGGCCCTATAATTGCAAGTGGTGGGTCGCCCCGCATGTCTAACTTGTGAATCTGGTCAGATCCGGAAGGAAGCAGCCACAGCAGGAGAAGCAGTGCCGGGGGAACGGCTCACCACTTTTGCGTCTAGACGGCGCGATTGCGTCGTTGCATGGGCCTTGCCGTACTGTTCGTACTGTCTGCGGCCCATGCGCCTCGCACTCGCACCGTCTAGACGCAAAAGTCGGCGGTTCTCGCCGTTGTGTCGTCGCTTCGCTCGACCCGTACTTTCCCTTCCCGCCGCCTACAATTGACCCAGTTTCTCACTGGCTCAATTCGTGTCCGCCTCTCTCGCTCTCGCCCGAAAATACCGCCCGCGTAACTTCTCCGAATTGATGGGGCAGGAGCATGTGGTGCGCGCGTTGTCGCATGCGTTAACCACTGGGCGTTTGCATCAGGCTTATCTGCTGACAGGTACGCGAGGTGTCGGCAAGACGACGATTGCGCGGATTCTTGCCAAAGCGCTGAATTGCGAAACCGGCGTTACGCCCAATCCGTGCGGCGTTTGTCAGACTTGTCTTGATATTGACGCGGGGCGTTTCCCTGATCTGCTGGAGCTGGACGCTGCGTCAAACACCGGCGTCGACAACATGAGGGAGATCATCGACAACGCGCGTTATGCGCCGACCGCTGGCCGCTACAAGGTGTATCTCATTGACGAGGTGCATATGTTGTCGAAGAATGCGTTTAACTCGATGCTGAAGACGCTCGAAGAGCCACCCGAGCATGTGAAATTCGTGCTCGCCACGACCGATCCGCAGAAGATTCCAGTCACCGTGTTGTCGCGCTGTTTGCAGTTCGCGTTGAAGCAATTTCCGCCTGAGCGCGTGGCTGAGCAATTGCATAAAGTGTTGACGGCTGAACATGTGCCGTTCGATGCGCCCGCGCTGCGATTGATTGGTGAGGCGGCGCAAGGTTCGATGCGTGATGCGCTCTCGATCACCGATCAGGCGATTGCCTTTGGTCACGGCAGGGTTGAGGAGCAACAGGTTCGCGAGATGCTCGGCAACGTGGATCGTGATTTTGTCTGGCGGGTGCTGGATGCGGTCGTCGCTCGCGATGCGACCGCACTCGCCGCTGAAGTTGAACGATGTTTCGAGCAGGCGCTCGCGGCGGATGATGCCCTCGCGCAACTCGCCCGCGCGTTGCACCGCATTGCGCTCGTTCAGGCCGTATCAGCAAGCGTGGACGCGGACGATCCTGACTATGCGCACATCACGCGCATCGCCACCGCGCTAAGCGCCGAAGAAATCCAGCTCTATTATCAAATCGCACTGCACGGTCGCGATGATCTGCGTCTTGCACCGGATGAGCAGACGGCGTTGATGATGACTTTTTTGCGACTACTCGCGTTTGCGCCGAGTAACGGCAATGAGCCGGTGCGGGAGGCTGTGCCGAGAGCGGGTTCTACTCCCCTCCCCCCTCGTGGGGGAGGGGTGGGGGGAGAGGGGGAAGTTCGCGCTAGAACTACGGTTACTGCGACGCCGGCGTCCCCCTCTCCGCAACCCTCCCCCACTGGGGGGGAGGGGGCCAAACCGGAGCGCGCGCAGTCTGCCACGTCAGACGCGCCCACCCAACGCGAATTCGACGGCGACTGGCTGCGCCTCGTCTCCGCACTCCCGCTAGCCGCCATGGCGCGCGAACTGGCACGCCACAGCGCCCTCATCAGTTGGGACAAAAACCTGATCAAACTGGCCCTGGCGCAAGACAAACGCCCGCTCGCCACGCAGAAAGAGCGCCTCGCGGGCACGCTCTCGGAATACTTCGGCCGCACCTTAAAACTCGACATTGAACTCACTGACAACGCGGGGGAATCAGTCGCCTTGCGCGATGCGATTGTCAAAGACGAAAAGCAGGCCGCAGCCGAAGCCGCCTTCATGGCTGACCCGGCGGTCCAGATACTCCTGACCGAAGGTCAGGGCCGCGTTCGTGCGGGTAGCATTCAGGCGAACGATTAAAGAAACTGGAGATACGAAATGCTCGGTAAAGGCGGAATGGCAGGCCTCATGCAGCAAGCGCAGCGCATGCAGGACACCATGAAAAAAGCGCAGGATGAAATCGCCGCGATGGAGGTCGTTGGTCAGGCCGGTGCTGGCATGGTCAAGATCACGATCACCGGCAAGCATGACTGCAAACGGGTGCAGATTGATGCAGCCGTGATGGACGACAAGGACATGCTCGAGGACCTGATCACGGCTGCAATCAATGATGCTTCACGCAAGGTTGAGCAGGCAAGTGCTTCCAAAATGGGCGCACTAGGGGCGGGGATGAATTTGCCGCCTGGGATGAAGCTGCCGTTTTAGTTTTAGTCCCTCCCCCTTCAAGGGGGAGGTTAGGAGGGGGATGGTTTTCGCGCCGCCGCATTTGCGTCTGAATTACACGAAAAAACCATCCCCACCCCAGCCCTCCCCTTGAAGGGGAGGGAGCAGCGGAAGCCCATCACGTCAATGACCCCCGTCTCCTTCAAAACCCTAATCGACGCCCTGAAACAGCTCCCCGGCATCGGCCCGCGCGCGGCGCAGCGCATCGCGTTCGAGCTCGTGCAACACAAGCGCGACGCCGCATTAGGCCTCGCCAAAGCCCTCGAAGGCGCGCTCGAAAAGCTCGGTCACTGCGAGCGCTGCAACACGCTCTCGGAGGAGCCGCTGTGCAGCCTCTGCTCGTCCAAAAGACGCGACCCGTCGATCCTCTGCGTCATCGAAACCCCATCCGATCAAATCACGCTTGAACAGTCCGGCGCATTCAGCGGGCTCTACTTCGTGCTCATGGGCCGCCTCTCGCCACTCGACGGCGTCGGCCCCGCACAAATCCACCTCGAAAAACTCGTCAACCGCGCCACCGACGGCACAGTCAAAGAAGTAATCCTCGCCACCAACTTCACCAACGAAGGCGAAGTCACCGCGCACGTCATCACCGAGCTGCTGGAGCCACAAGGCGTGAAAGTGTCGCGCCTCGCGCGCGGGATTCCGATTGGCAGTGAGCTGGAATATGTGGATGCGGCTACGGTGGCGCAGGCGGTGCGGGAGCGGCGCTAGTCTTTTTTTCGGAGAGATGCTATGACAATGATCGTGATGTTCGTGAGCGGCGCGCTGTTTACGCTCATCGCCGCGATACTGCGGTTTGAACCGAATGCGCGAGTGTTGAGCAGCTACAGTGACAACTTGCCGTCTGTAAAGAATCGGTGGGCTTCGCGATATTTTTTCGTTCTCGCCGTGCTTAGCTTTGTCGGAGGCGCGGTGACGATAGCGATGCCCGGGTCTGCCATTGGCGTTTTTGCAGTCTGGCTTGTCGCGGTGTTCGTGATCGCAATTTACGTTGCTAGTGTTTAATTGCATTAATAAACGATAGTAGTATGATCTCCTTGTCTTGTCGACCAAGGAGATGCGATGGCACGAGTGGCAGTGGCGCTGTCATG
>JAYVPF010000200.1:0-5195 GCA_043757535.1 Burkholderiales bacterium | reverse complement strand
GATGAATTTCGACATGCTCGACGCTCTGATTTCGTTGAACTGAAGTATCGCTCAGCTGCGTCGCGCTTTTGCTTGAATAGTCCGACAGGCTGCTAGCGACAGGTCTGGAACGATGCCCCCGTTTGCGAAGCAGACGAACTTTTCGAGCGCCTGCCGCCACCCGCCAAACCGCCTTTCGTACGTGCCCTTCGAGAAAGCCGACAGAGGCTTCGTCATCTCTTGTCGGGTCGGCTGTCGGCCAAGGGACGCCCAGACGCGCTCCATGTTCTCGAACAGTTCTGGATCCGAGATATCTTGACGCCTTCCAACCTCAAGCCCGGCCGCCAGCAGCGCCTTGTTCCAAGAACCAAAGCGGGTCTCGAAGACACGAGAGGCGCACCGACCATGATTCGGATACTCGCCGTACAGCACCGTTGATTTGCCAAGGAGATTCGCCACTCGCCGTAAGTCGGCGAGAAGATCAGCATCCGCAATGCCGCGATTCCAGGGCTTCAACTTTAGGTCGCTCATGGCTGCGAATAGTGACGCCTAACGTGTTTTGAACGCGCCACGCGCGTATAACTTTTTAATAGTGCAAATCATGATGTACTGAATTTCTTTGTAAGTTGCTGATTTTTGAACGTATTTCTGCTTATAGCCTGATCGCGTCGACATAACAAGGTGCGCAGTGGCATTGGGTGCAGACATCGGGATTTTCACAGGCGCAATCGCGAAGCGATCAAGTGCCCGTTCGACTGCCCCTTCATCCCGCCCGTTGCGTGCACCAGAGGATGAAGTGGGGTGCAGGGGCTAACCTTTTCGGTTACCTTTTGGGCAATGCCAAAGGGTGACTGGCCCCGTGCGGCTATGGAGCGCGCTGGTGGCACATATCAAAACTCATTCCATCAAACCCTTCGACAAGCTCAGGGCGAACGGTGGCAGGCTATCCGCCTCACTCCACCGTCACCCTCTCCCTAACCCTCTCCCCTCAAGGGAGAGGGGACTCACGTGCGCTCAGGGTTCGACGCGCTCACGACGAACGGGAAGAAACAACCTGAAACTTGCAGAAAGAATCAAACTCCTTGCGCCCATTTCAAAAGACTTCAGCGTAATATTTGTCACGTGCGTCAATTTGCACGCCGCAAATAAAAAGGGAAGATAGGATATGGCATTTCATCGTCGTCAATTTTTAGGTTCTGTCGCGGCACTTTCAGCCGCTGGCTATGGCATCCATTCGTTCGCGGCAATGGGGCCGAATGACAAGTTCGATTTGCTGATCAAGGGCGGTGATGTGCTTGATCCGAGTCAGGGCTTGCGCGGCAAGCGCGACATCGGTATCCGCTTCGGTCTGGTCGCCGAGGTGGCCAATGACATTCCGGCAGAGCGCGCCGAACGAGTGCTCAACGCGAGTGGAAAACTGGTCACGCCCGGCTTGATCGATTTGCATGCACATACCTTTCCGTACGGCTCCGCCATTGGCATTCCAGCGGATGAACTAGCACCGTTTCAGGGAACGACGACGGTGGTTTCCGCTGGCGACGCAGGGGCCAACAATTTTGCTGCGATGCGTCGCTACGTGATCCCCCAGACGCGAACGCGCACCTATGCGTTCATGCACATCGCGATCAACGGGCTCTCTGGATTTCCGGTGCCTGAGCTGTTCAATATTGATTACGCGCAAGTGGACGCTGCTGCGCGCGCGATTGCCGAGAACGTTGACGTAGTGCTGGGCGTTAAAGTGCGCATGTCAGAGAACGTGATCGCGCGGCATGGCCTGGTGCCGCTTCAACGCGCCCTCGCTGCCTGTGAAAAATCAGGCACCGGTGCCAAGTTGATGGTGCACATCGGTGGCGTCGAATCAACGGAGCTGATGTCGCAAATTCTTGACATGCTGCGCGCGGGTGACATCCTGACGCATTGCTATTCTGGCGCACCGAATATCGCAGGAAAATTCACCAATATTGTTAACGACGGAAAGCTGTTGCCAGCGGCGCTTGCGGCAAAAAAACGCGGCGTCATTTTCGATGTGGGGCATGGCGGCGGCAGCTTTGACTACACCGTCGCGGAGGCTGCCATTGCGCAGGGTGCACGGCCCGATACTATCTCGTCCGACGTGCACGTTTTCTCCGCTAATTCGCCGGGGATACCTTATTTGACGTGGGTGATGAGCAAGTTCCTCAACATGGGTTTCTCGCTGGAGGAGGTTGTCGCGATGGCGACCATCAATCCGGCGCGAGTGATCAATCGTGTGAAAGGATTGGGGACTCTGACGGTTGGCGCTCCGGGTGATGTCACGTTGCTCGATGTCGTTGAAGGGCCGGTTGAGTTTGTCGATACGCGCAACAACAAGCGCACTGGAAAAATTCACATCAAGCCGCATCAAGCAGTGGCGGCGGGTGTGGCGTTTGGACGGCCTTATCAGGCACCGTTTTCGGTGCGGTGAGTTGGCGCGTCTCACCTTGAGACGAGAAGGAGAAGCGGGGCGAGCGACCGACGTTGTCCCTGATGCCGCGTTCCCCCTCTCCCCAGCCCTCTCCCTCCGGGGGAGAGGGAGCGAAACCGCGCATCGGGGCTTTTATGGGTACAGACCCCGCAATTCGCGTGCAGCTAAGACCCGCGTACACGCAATGATGAACGCCGCAGTCCGCAGCGACACATTGTTCTTCTCCGCCGTATGCACCACCGCTTTCCACGCTTCCACCATGATCCGTTCCAGCCGGTCATTGATCTCCGCCTCGGTCCAGAAGAAGCTGGAAAAGTCCTGCACCCATTCGAAGTAACTGACGGTGACGCCGCCCGCATTGGCGATGACGTCGGGAACCACCTTGATGCCGCGATCATGCAGGATGTCGTCGGCAGCGGGGGTCGTTGGCCCATTTGCACCTTCGACGACGAGTTTCGTTGATATTGATTTTGCGCGAGTTTCGGTGAGCTGATTTTCCAAAGCGGCAGGGACGAAGATGTCGCTTTTGAGTGCCCAGAATTCGCCTTCGCTGATTTTTGCGACACCGCTGAAATCAACAAGCGCGCCGCCGGCGGCTACGAAATCAAGCGCTGCATCGACATCGATACCACCTTCATTGGCAACTGAGCCGCTGGCGTCCTGCAAGCCGATCACCATCGCGCCGGCCGCCTTAAACAAGCGCGCTGCGATGCCGCCAACATTACCGAAGCCTTGCACCACGATGCGTGCACCTGCAATGTCAAAACCCATCGCACGTGCGGTTTCGCGGGCAGCGATGTAGACGCCGCGCCCGGTGGCTTCTTTGCGTCCTAACGAGCCACCCAGAGCAATAGGCTTACCCGTGACAACACCGGTCGCCGTCGCGCCGGTGTTCATGGAGTACGTGTCCATCATCCACGCCATGATCTGGTCGTTAGTGTTGACGTCCGGTGCCGGAATGTCTTTGTCGGGGCCGATGATGAGGCCGATCTCGCTGGTGTAGCGACGCGTCAGTCGCTCCAGTTCGGCGCGTGTGAGTGTTTTTGGGTCAACGCGAACGCCGCCTTTGGCTCCCCCGTAAGGCAGATTCAACGCGGCGTTTTTCACCGTCATCCAGCCAGCTAGCGCCATCACCTCGTCGATTGACACGTCCGGGTGAAAGCGCACGCCGCCCTTGCCCGGTCCGCGCGACAGATTGTGTTGTGCACGGAAGCCTTCGTAATGGGCGACGGTGCCGTCATCGCGGTTGATCGGGATATCAACGGCCAGCACACGTTTGCAGCGTTTGAGTGTTTCCACCCAACGTTCCAGGTGCCCGAGATGAGGGGCGACACGATCCACCTGTAGCAGGTACATCTGCCAGGGGCTGTTCGGATTGTTCGGAACGTATGAGAGACCGGGTGAGGCCATGAGAGATCCAGATTCGAAAAGCGAAGGTGGCAATGTAGGTTAGTTACGCTGCGATGATCATGCTGTTCCTGATATCTATCATGCAACAACGCCATCGCAGATAAGCCCTAATTGCATTCAAATTAAGGTTGCCGAACAATTCTGAGCGAGATCGCTTTAAGGGCCATGCTGTGGCGAAGCGATGAGCGTAAGCAGTGTTAGCGTGTTGTTTTACGCCTGTCCGCCGGTACGTCTAAGCATTGAGGGAAATTGTCGTGATGATGCAGAAAGTTATATGTCGCGGGCTTCAAGTGGGTGTGCTGTTGTCGATTAGTGCATGGACTCATGCCGATACGCTATCGGACGTGCGCGACCGCGTGGAGTTTTTGCTCGGGCATCGCGAAAGCTCGTCGCCGTTTTCGTTTGTCAGCGAGAAGGGCGAGGCGATGGGCTACTCGGTTGATATTTGTCTGAACATTTACGAGCAAATCAAGAGGGATTTGAAGCGACCCGGTCTCAAGGTCAAGTACGTTCCGCTGAAGCCAGCCGACCGCATCACTGCGGTCAAGGCAGGGCAGGTGGACGTGGAGTGCGGCTCGACGACCCATACGGTTGACAGGCAGAAAGACGTTGCCTTCAGCTACACGACGTTTGTTACCGGTGCTCGACTACTCGCCAAGAAATCAGCCAATATCAAAGCGCTGACAGACCTGAAAGGCAAGTCAGTGATGGTGACCGAAAAAACGACGACTGAAAAAGTACTGCGACAGGTCAACGCGGAGCGCAATCTGGACTTGAAGATCATTACCGCGAAAGATCATGCCGAAGGATTTTCGAGGCTGGTATCGGGCGAAGCGTTGGCTGTGGCCAATGATGACGCGCTGTTGTTCGGTTTGGTCACCAAATCGAGTGATCCACAGGCATACGACTTCGTTGGGAAATATGTATCTGTTGAACCCTACGGCATCATGTACCGCAAGGACGACCCAGGGTTTGCCAAGCTCGTTGACCTGACCGTTGCCAGCCTTTTTTCAACGGGCCGGATTCGTGGCATTTACGCGAAGTGGTTTGAGAGCGGAAGTTTCAAATTGCCAATGAATCAGTACATGAAGGAAAACGTCAAAATCCCGAATCGGTACGGAGTACAGTAGTTGGGCCGTTGCTGTGCAATCGGCCCGGTCGGGCGATGCATTGCGCCAAACGATCTGGTGGAGGCCGTATCCAGCATGCAGCCACTGCTGGTGAGCTACTGACGGCGCAGCCGACTGAGCGCTAGGGAGACGCGGATCTATTCAATCGGTCATCCTGAGCTACGGCGAAGGATCAGGTGACATGCAATGATTTCAGTGACTTGCAATCGCCGTCGCATGCCACCTGATCCTTC
>JAYVPF010000199.1:0-5245 GCA_043757535.1 Burkholderiales bacterium | reverse complement strand
ATTCGCGATCTGTTGCCAACGCTTGAGCAAGTCGCCAAAGCCGGTCGCCCCCTGCTGATCGTGGCCGAAGAGATCGACGGCGAAGCGCTAGCAACACTGGTTGTCAACAACATCCGTGGCATCCTTAAAACTGTCGCTGTTAAAGCACCCGGCTTCGGTGATCGTCGTAAAGCCATGCTCGAAGACATCGCCATCCTGACCGGCGGCACCGTGGTCTCTGACGAAGTGGGACTCAAACTCGAAGGCGTCACACTGGCTGATCTCGGTTCTGCCAAGAAGATCGAAGTGGGCAAAGAAAACACCACGATCATCGACGGCGCAGGCAAGGAAGAGCTGATCAAAGGTCGCGTTGCGCAAATCAGGAAACAGATCGAAGAGGCCACCTCCGACTACGACAAAGAGAAGCTACAAGAGCGCGTCGCCAAACTCGCTGGCGGCGTAGCCCTCGTCAAAGTTGGCGCTGCGACCGAAGTCGAAATGAAAGAGAAGAAAGCGCGCGTTGAAGACGCGCTGCACGCCACCCGCGCAGCCGTTGAAGAAGGCGTTGTAGCAGGCGGCGGTGTTGCGCTTCTGCGCGCGCGCCAGGCAGTCGGCACGCTCAAGGGAGACAACGCTGATCAGGACGCGGGCATCAAGCTCGTCATGAAAGCCGTTGAATCGCCACTGCGCGAAATCGCCTACAACTCGGGCGACGAGCCTAGCGTTGTGGTCAACGCCGTGCTCGCAGGCAAAGGCAACTACGGCTACAACGCAGCCAACAGCACCTACGGCGACATGCTCGAACTCGGCATCCTGGACCCCACCAAAGTCACGCGCCTCGCACTGCAAAACGCAGCGTCCGTCGCGTCCCTAATCCTCACCACCGAGGCCATGATCGCTGAAGCGCCGAAAGACGAATCAGCCGGTGGCGGCATGGGTGGTGGCGGTGGAATGGGTGGGATGGGCGGCATGGGCGACATGGGCATGTAACGAGCTTCGTCTCCGGGCGCATTGCTTCGTTGGAGCCGCGCTCGTGTACACAAAACGTACACGTCGCGCGACTCCGCCTAGCACTGCATCCCGGATACTCGCTCGTTGGTTTGTTCCAGCGACCTGTTCGTACAAAACAAAGGCACCTTCGGGTGCCTTTTTTGCGTTTTGGGTTTGCGCTGTCGGCTTAGTGTGACCACGCATGCTAGTTTTTCTAGCGACCTTAACTCGCTACAAGAGCCGCTCAATTGACTTTGCCGCCTATCTCGGCTATGATCATGTTTCGGGTTTGCGCGTAACAAAACAACTCAATACGTATTCTTCATCAGTATTGCGCGTCCTAGGTTGGCAAATTTTGCCGGGCAAAGCTTATAACGGTTTTGTCAAACCCGATCAAATGACCAAGCCAGTTAGTCATTTGATGACTCTGAGTGCGCTAGCTCAGGGTGGCCGGTGTCAAACACCGATTCGGACGTCGTGCGGCCTCGCACAGTCTCTAGCACCAATGAACATATGCCCTTTTAATACTCTTAAAAGGCGCTTTCTCTGAGGTGTTTTATGAACGTTCAATTCAATACGTCGCTTCTATCTTCGCTTCCACACGACATCAGGCAGCGCGTCAACGGCCTGCCGGGTGATGCCATTACCGGTGCGCAGTTGGCGGCGTTTATCCGGCGCACATATCCAGCGTTTGACTTCCGGTCTTTGCCGTCAATCGGCACCGAATCCGGTGCGCTCAAACGTTTTGTGTCGAGTTATCTGAGAGACGTTTTAGAGCCCTCCGGCCAGGCTGGCGGGGATGTCCTCTACCGCATTATTCGCTACAGCAGTGCCACTTGCTTGGATGAAACTCCCGCACTTTGGCGAGCATTTACAAGCGGAGTGTCGCGTGAGCGGTTGTTCTGGTCGCCAAGAGCCTCAAAGCTCTGCGCGGCCGCAGAGCCAACAAGCCAAACCGATGTACCGATTGAAGGCATATCTCAAACGGAGTATCGCGCAATCGCCAGAGATTTTCTAAGCCTGCCTACTGCGCAACTAAGTTCAACTACCGTGCAAACGCTCTTAGGCACCCCTTCGTACGCAGATTGGACTGCGGCTCTCAAACAATCTGCACCGCACGCATTTGGTCATTGGAACAAGTATCGAAGAGAAACAATTCTCAATCGACTAAATGATCGCCTCAACGCCATTGGGTTAACAAACGAAGATGTCTCTTCCTGCCGACTTCAACTAGAGGCGTCCCAAGCTGCGCACTGGCGCGCGAAGCCACACGCGGTCGTAAGCCCGATAAAGGCTATCGGTGAAACACCGTCACTTGAGCGAATCACTTCCGCGCTGCCACATCGAAGTGTGGGAACTGCGACAACTAAAGCGGACGACACCGAACGCCTACGAAAGGCCCTGTGTGCGGCAATTGCAAGGTTACCTGAGTCAGACCTCCGACAAATCAGATTGCCATTCGGCGTGGTGTTCGACGCACTCCAACCAATCGAAGACTAAACGATGCGTTGGATCATCGTTGTGTTGCCAACGGAGCTGGCTGATATCCAGTTGCGGCTATCGAAACTCGACGCGGCCTACAGTGAGAGCGTTTACGTACTCGCGAAATTGACTGACACGCGGGTTATGGCTGACGCAGTCGTGCGGCTCAGCGCAGACGTGGTAATCGACGCTTGTCGAGACGCGAGCTACTCCAATTCGTTCAAGGCGATGTTGACTGACCTTGCGCCTCTTTTGGCATACGAATCAGCGTCTGGGCTAAGGGCGATCATTGATCGTTTGCAGCCGCTATTGAATGAACGAAGAGTATTGCAGACCGTTCGAACGCAACTGTCCGCCGCCACCTTTTCGCACAATCTTGATGCGTGGTTTAAGCAATGGAAGGATCTTGGGCTTCGCGAATACGGATTGTGCATTCTTGAAGCGCTCGTTTTCGAGCGAACGGGGCGCACAGCGGAGCGCGTTCGGCTACCGCACGCTGATCGACACCGACTGAATACGGATGGGAGCAATATTGTGTACACAGGCTTTCATAGACGAAGTGTTGACAGCAAGCACCTAATCCTGCGCTCACTAGGCCAACAGCGCTTCGACAAAAACGAGTGGGTGCACGATGCGACAGACCCGACTCAGATCATTACTTTGCCCCAAGCGGCGCATGTTCACCATACTGTCGTCGCAGTCGACGATGCATGTTGGACTGGGGCAAACGCCCGGACGCATGTCGAAGAGTTAAAAAAATTCGTCGCAAAAAATACGAACATCACGCAGGTAATTTTGCGATTTTCGTACGCGATGCAGCGTGGTTTGGATGATCTACAAGCCCACATTAAACGCTTGCCCGCGGCAAATTCGCAGGCCTGTCGGTGGAGCGTTTCGATCCCCGAGGACGGCTTGATCGGTGAAAAAGCCGATCCGAGGCCAAATATGCTCCTTTGCAAGTCTGAGCGGCTCAGAAATGACGTGAAGGCCTTCAACGCGCTCGACCATATGGGGTGGCAAGTATTTGGCGATGTTGATGCCGACCACTGGGGCTACGGCGGTTGCGCTGGGACACTTCTCTTTCAACACAGTATTCCGGACAACACCCTGCCGCTGCTCACATGCGGGGGGCGCAGCGTAACGATCAACGGCAAGACCATAAGCAGCTGGATGCCGCTCGTGTCTTATCAGCCGTCGGGAAATAACGGGTGGAAATAAGGGGTCGGAAATAAGGGGTCGGGTCGGAAATAAGGGGTCGTGTTCGGTTTAATTTTCTTCGCGCAAATCCGCAACCTGCTTCTGGCTTGCAATTCGCAGGCGCATAATTCGCTCCATGAAGCCCCGCGTCTACATCGAAACCTCAGTCATCAGCTACCTGACCAACCGTCCCGCGTTGGACGTGATTACGGCTGGGCATCAGGCGACTACCTTGAAGTGGTGGGAAGAACAGCGATCAAACTACGATCTCGTGGTGTCACAGTTTGTAATCGACGAAGCTGCCGGAGGCGATCCTGTAGCTGCATCAAAGCGTGTTGCCACGCTGGTTGGTGTGACACGACTCAATGTGAACCGCCCGCAAATCAGTCGACTTGCGAAAACTTTGTTGGCGCAGCGGGCGCTTCCGCAAAAAGCATTTGTTGATGCGTTGCACATCGCCGTGTCCGCAGTGTCGGGAGTTGAAATCCTCCTGACATGGAATTTCAAGCACATTGCAAACGGCGCGATGATGAACCATATCGAGCGGGTTTGCTCTGAAGCCGGTTACCGATGCCCGCGACTTTTAACCCCACTGCAACTTCTAGGAGATGACGATGTGGACTGACCCTGTGGTGGAAGAAATTCACCAAATTCGACAAAAAATGCTTGCCGATGTTGGCGGAGATATTGATGCCCTGATGGCAAAGTTCTGCGAACATCAAGCCGCGCAAGCAGGTATTGTTATCGACGGAACTTTGCCGCAGCCTACGACGATCCATGACCGCAATGAGCGCGCTGGCGACCACTGATTTGCAGCGGCTCAAACAGCCAGTGGCGGTATGAAAACTGACTCTGAAATTCGCTCCGAAGGCATGGCGGCATTAGTGGCTGCACTGGGCGCGGTGGAGGCGGAGCGCTTTATTGCGTCGCTTTCACGCGAATGGTTTGAATACACCGAATGGCGTCGGGCGCGGTTCCACCGACCGAGCCTGAGGATGCAATGCATATCGCTATCGCAACGGTTGAGCAAATGGACTTCGTCGCAACGCTGAACTTCGCGCATTTCGCCAGTCCATCAGCGAAATTTCGTTTGCAGGTGGCGATCAGTGAAATGGGCTACCGACCGCCGCTTCTGGCAAGCCCAGATGAATTGTTGGAGACTGAAAATGACGAATAAAAGCAACACGATTGAAGATGCGATTCCAGCGTCGGGAAAACGCTCAGTAAGCGTTGATCCCGTTCTGGCGGAACTCTGGGCGATCAAGCGCCAGATCAACGAAGAGGCGAATTTTTCGCTGGTCACGATAGCTGAACGAGTGCGCTTCTTCACAATTGGAGACGCGCGAATGCGAGTTCGTTCGGCCCTCAACGACGCGCACAGGAAATCGAATCATTGATGCGCCGTACGGGTAGCTGAAAAATCTAAAGAGTCGCGTAGATTCGAACGCGGCGCGCCCGCATGCTTGAAGGCGTGAATGTTCTCGCCCACGCAAATACGCATTCGCGATCTGTTGCCAACGCTTGAGCAAGTCGCCAAAGCCGGTCGCCCCCTGCTGATCGTGGCCGAAGAGATCGACGGCGAAGCGCTAGCAACACT
>JAYVPF010000198.1:0-5247 GCA_043757535.1 Burkholderiales bacterium | reverse complement strand
TTCACGGCGACTGGAATTACTGCATTCGTACCGGGTGATTTGCTTATGTTATTAATTCACGAGCTCTAAGTCTTCAATCGCACAGCGCAAAATTTGAAGCTCAGAGACACACAAACAGCGTAGAACGCCATTTGGCGGGGTTTTTCAGGCTAAAGCGTGCCAGAAGCCGCGCCAGCGCTAGAGTTATAAGAATAATTCTCACTATCCCAATCGACCCCGCCTGCGCAAGTAGCATCAACCCGCTGTTAACGTATGCTATTTTGTCGGGATAGGACGCATCGCGCCTATCTCATAAATATCAAACCACCAATAGAAAGCCCGGCAAGTTTCCTCGCCGGGCTTGGGTACTGATCCAATCTTTCGATTGATTCATTATTGTAGCAACGGCTCTCACCCCGGAAAGCTACAGTCCACAGAATAACGGAGTTGCTCATGGCAATCAAGCACGAACTGGGACCGCTCACTTTTGGTTTTGATATTGGGATCGCGTCAGTGGGATGGGCGGTGCTTGCTGAAACGCGAATCGTGGACTTGGGGGTGCGCGCTTTTGACAAAGCCGAAACAGCCAAGGAAGGCGAGTCTCTCAATCTCGCACGCCGCAGTGCGCGACTAATGCGTCGGCGGCTACGTCGGCGCGCGTGGCGGCTCACAAAGCTTGCGCGATTGCTGAAGCGTGAAGGTTTGATCGACGATGCAAGCAAGTTTCACGACCTGACTGCAACACTCATGTCGCCATGGGAAATGCGAGTCGAAGCACTTAATCGACGTCTGAACGACGATGAATGGGCGAGAGTTCTGTATCACGTATGCAAACATCGCGGATTTCACTGGATCAGTCGGGCGGAGGAAAAGAAAGCCGAGACAGACGCAAAAAGCGAGAGCGGCAAAGTCAAGCAGGGGTTGGCGGCCACGGCACGGCTAATGCAGGAAAAGGAATACAGCACTGTTGCCGAAATGGTCCTTGCCGAATTTCCAAATGCACAGCGCAATAAACAAGGCGACTATGGCAAAGCGCTATCGCGGACGTTGCTGGCGAAAGAACTCGCGTTGCTATTTTCGCGGCAGCGCGAACTTGGCAATGCGCACGCTAGCACCGCACTGGAAGAATTAATTCTCGGCAATGGTGATAGAAAGTCCGGGCTATTTTGGTCGCAGAAACCATCTCTGGCAGGCAGCGACCTCCTGAAAATGCTTGGCAAATGCACATTTGAGAAAGCCGAGTATCGCGCGCCAAAAGCCAGCTTTACCGCCGAGCGGCATGTGTGGCTCACAAGACTCAACAATTTGCGCGTGACAGTCGACGGTCGCACGCGGCCACTCAGCGAAGGCGAGCGGCACGCTGCGTTACCCATGCCATACCATCAGGCCGGTGATTTGACTTATAAGCAGTTGCGTGCTGCGCTCGTCAAGGCCGGATATTTGCCGGAGTCCTTTCGTTTTGCCAGCTTGCCGTATCCGAGCGCGGCGCAGCGCGAGGCTGATAAAGCCAAAGACCCTGAGACGGCGACTCTGACAAAGTTGCCCGCCTGGCAAGAGCTGCGCGTCACGTTAAAGAGGGCCGGCCTTGAGACTGAGTGGGAGGGGATGGCAGGCGCTGCGATTCAAGGCAATCCAGAACTGCTTGATGAAATCGCGCGGGTGCTAAGCGTGTTCAAAGACGACGATGAAGTTGCAGCCGAGCTAGACAAGTTGCCACTGCCAGCCAAAGCAAAGATGGTGGATGTGTTGCTCGACATTCGCTTCGACAAGTTCCACGCCTTGTCGTTAAAAGCGCTACGCAAGATCGTGCCTCACATGGAAGCGGGGCTGCGTTACGACGAAGCCTGCGAAAAAGCGGGGCATCACCACAGTCAGCTATTCAAGATCGGCGAAGGCGCGCGCAAGACGCTGCCCTCTTTGTACAGTGGGCGCGACAAGTCTGGGCGCATGGTTTTCAATGAGGAACTCGGAGATATTCCACGCAATCCGGTTGTATTACGCGCACTAAATCAAGCGCGCAAGGTGCTCAATGCGCTGGTTCAAAAATATGGGTCGCCAAACGCGATGCGCATCGAAATGGCGCGTGAGTTATCCAAACCATTCGACGAGCGAAACAAGATTGGCAAGGAGCAGGATGCCTACCGCGAACGCAATGAAAAGGACCGGCAGACGTTTGTAAGTGAGTACGGCATCGTCGGCTCTCCGCGCGGTGGGGACTTTGAGAAATGGAAGCTTTACCGCGAGCAACAAGGAAAATGTGCCTATTCGGTTGAGCCCATCGACCTTCACCGCTTACTCGAATCTGGCTACGTCGAGATCGATCACGCCCTGCCCTACTCACGCAGTTTCGATGACAGCAAGAACAATAAGGTGCTGGTGCTGGCGAAGGAAAACCGCGACAAAGGCAATCGCACGCCTTATGAATATTTAGATGGCGAACACGAAACCGCAAAGTGGCGACATTTTGTCGCTTTTGTTGAATCAAATAAAGCGTATCGCCAAGCCAAGCGTTCGCGGCTCTTAAGAAAAGACTTTGGCAAAGAGCAATCCGAGGATTTCAGAGAGCGGAACCTCAACGATACAAGATACGTCTGCCGGTTCTTCAAGAATCAAGTCGAACGGTTCCTGAAATTGGCGGAAGGCAGCGAAGAGAAGCGCTGCGTGGTCGTTTCTGGACAACTCACGGCGTTCCTTCGCGCGCGTTGGGGGTTATTGAAGATCCGCGAAGAAAGTGACCGGCACCATGCGCTGGACGCCGTAGTCGTCGCCGCATGTAGCCATAGCATGGTCAAGCGGCTGTCTGACTACGCTCGACGCAAAGAACTCGATCAGGTGCGAGATGGCTTTGTGGATGTAGAGACGGGCGAAGTTGTCAGTCCCACGATGCACCAACGCTTGGTGGAGCATTTTCCCGACCCATGGCCGTACTTCCGCGACGAAGTGCAAGTACGGTTGAAAATGGACGATCCTGCATTGATGCGAACTGAGCTGGAGCGGCTGGGCACGTATTCACCCGAGACGCTTGAGGCCGCGCGACCGTTGTTTGTATCGCGTGCGCCGCAGCGCCGAAATGGTGGTGCCGCACATAAGGATACGATCTATGGTCAGCCTGAGCGTTTGTTGACACAGGGAGGCGTTACACAAAAAGTCCCTTTGAGCGGAATCACGATTAAAGACCTTGATAACTTGATTGATCCGCATCGCAATGAAAAGCTGTATGCGGTAATCCGCAAAAGGCTTGAAGAACACGGAGGGAAGGCAGACAAGGCGTTTCCTGCGAGCAATCCACTTCGGAAGCCTGATCGTGACGGCAATCCAACTGGGCCGATAGTGCGGACCGTCACGCTGGTGATCGATAAATTGTCAGGTATCCAAGTGCGTGGCGGCGTGGCTAAGAATGACACGATGCTTCGCGTGGACGTATTTACCAAGGCGAGCAAATTTTACCTTGTGCCGTTGTATGTTCATCACCGTGTTAAGGGGCTGCCGGATCGTGCAATCGTTCAGTCGAAAGACGAGAGTGAATGGACTTCAATAGATGACACATTTGCATGGTGTTTCTCGCTATATCCAAACGATTTGATAAAGGTTAGCCAGAAAGGTAAGACTCCGATAATTGGCTATTACGGTAGCTGCCATCGGGGAACCGGGAATATCAACTTGTGGGCACACGACAGAAATCAGATGGTCGGCAAAGGTGGCATGTTCGAAGGAATCGGCGTCAAAACCGCCCTTGCTTTTGAGAAGTTTCATGTTGATGTACTGGGAATGGTCTACCCAGCGCGTCTGGAAAAGCGACGTGGTCTGGCGTAGCGTCGTCATCAATCAACCTGCTCGCCTCAAACGCGAGCATTTCTCGCTCGTCATCGAGCAGGAGCAGTCCGCTCACGTCCCGTTTGAAGACATCGCTGTGATCGTATTGCATCACCGCGAAATCACACTCACTCACCCTGTTCTTGCTGCTTGCGCCGACTATGGCATCAGCCTTTTTGCGACCGGCGACAATCACCAACCCAACGGCGTATTTCTGCCTTATCTCACGCACAGCCGCGCGACACGCATGATGCGATTGCAGATGCGCCTGGATAAACCGACGACTAAACGTGCGTGGGCTGAAATCATCAAAGTGAAGATACGCAATCAGGCTGAATGCCTGCGGCTCACGAATTCGGAAGCGGATGATCGGCTGGAGTCTTTTGCCCGCCGCGTTCGGTCTGGGGACACTGAAAACATCGAGGCGCAGGCAAGCGCCGTTTACTTTCGCGCGATGTTCGGTGCGAACTTTGATCGCTCGCAGGCACGATGGACCAATGCAGCGCTCGACTACGGCTATGCAATTTTCCGTGGAACGATTGCGCGGGCGCTGGTTGCTCACGGCTTCCTACCGGCGCTGGGGCTGTTTCATCACAGCGAACAGAACTCCTTCAATCTCGCCGACGACGTGATCGAGCCGTTTCGCCCCATCGTTGACCTGCACGTCGCAAAGACTCGTCCACTTGATGAGGAAGAGCCACTTTCCCCAAAGCACAAAGCGGATCTGGTCGCATTGTTGAATGTGGATGTCGGCATGGCGCGCGGCGCAATGAGCGGGCTATCGGCAATTGAGCACGCAGTGGAATCGCTCGTGCGACTATTTGAGGGGGCAGATGAACACTGCCTTGAGATGCCTCGATTAATTGGTCTGCGGCAGCACGCCCGCGAAATGTAATGGGCGCGGAGACCCGACGTTTCATGCGTCTCATGGTCTTCTTTGATTTGCCCGTCGTCTTGAAAGCAGATCGGCGCGCTTACACGGTCTTCCGCCGATTTCTGCTGAACGACGGCTACGACATGCTGCAATTTTCTGTATATGGACGCATTCTCAATGGCGCAGACGCCGAGAAGAAGCACATGCAACGATTGATACAGCATTTGCCGTCGGCGGGCTCGGTGCGTGTTTTATCGGTGACGGAGAAGCAATTTGCGAGCATGAAACTGCTCGTTGGCCTCCCGCTTTTTCAGGAAAAGCGGGTAAACGCCGCACAAATGCTTTTGTTCTAAGCGATTTTGAAAAGACAAAAACCCGCGCAACGCTAAGCGTTGCGCGGGTTTCGATCAGGTCGATTGTAGCTTTCCGGGGTGAGAGAGGGAGCTACAACAGGTGCAGGGCATCGCCGAGACCGATGCACATTGTAGCTTTCCGGGGTGAGAGAGGGAGCTACAACTTGTTCTCGCGCCATTCGATGCAATTTTTAATTGTAGCTTTCCGGGGTGAGAGAGGGAGCTACA
>JAYVPF010000197.1:0-20051 GCA_043757535.1 Burkholderiales bacterium | reverse complement strand
TTGAAGCTTAAGTCCGACAGGCTGCTAGCACTGCATTCCCAAAAACGAATTATTTGAGGTGGCCTAAAGAACACCGAGACCTCAACACTGCGCAGGGTGCTTGCACAAATGAATTTATTTAGTTACATTAAATAACTAATAAGTGAAAGGTACTGCCATGACGTCCATTAAGGAGGAGATCTCGGTTGAACTGCGCGACACCATTGTGGTTGTGACGCTCATGCGACCGGGCAAACGAAACGCGCTGTCCGACGGACTCATGGCGCAGATCGAAGCGGCCTTTGCCCGATTGCCGGATACCGTTGGCGCGGCGGTGCTCAACGGCAGCGGCGATCACTTCTGTGCAGGCCTCGACTTGAGCGAGCTCAAGGATCGCAACGCCGTGGACGGCGTGCATCACTCGCGCACCTGGCACCGCATTCTGAGCGGGCTTGAATTTGGTCGCATTCCGATCATCGCGGCGCTGCATGGTGCCGTCGTCGGTGGCGGGCTGGAGCTTGCGAGCAGTTGCCACATTCGCGTCGCAGACGACACCACATTTTTCGCGTTGCCTGAAGGCTCGCGCGGCATCTTCGTCGGTGGTGGCGGTTCGGTGCGTGTGCCCAAGTTAATCGGCGCCCATCGCATGTTGGACATGATGCTGACGGGCCGTGTTTACAACGCCGCTGAGGGTGTTCCGCTAGGCTTTGCGCAGTATCACGTCCCCGCCGGTACGGCGCTCGAAAAAGCGATTGAAATTGCCACGCGGGTCGCTGCCAACGCACCAATGACTAACTATTCGCTGCTGCATGGCTTGCCGCGCATCGCTGAGCAGCCTGCCGATCACGGCTTTTTCACTGAGGCACTGCTGGCATCCATCGCTCAGAGCGCGCCGGAAGCCAAAGCCCGCGTTCGGGACTTTCTGGAAGGACGCGCGGCCAAGGTCAAAGCATCATGAGCGCCACGTCCGTTGTTGCGAAGGCGAAGTACCGCGCGCTTGATTTTGGCATCACCCGTGTCACTCTGGAAGAGAGGAGCGGCAACAGCTATCTGCGCGCCGATCAGGCGCTGGAACCGTTTGCCCACCGCTTGACCGACCGCTTGGTGCACTGGGCAGCCACCGTGCCCGACCGTAACTTCATCGCTCGCCGCGCATTGAACGCGGACCGCACGCGGGGCGACTGGCAACATGTCACCTACGCCGAGGCGCTGGACGCCGCACGCAGCATCGGGCAAGCACTGCTTGACCGCAAGGCGAGTGTCGAGCGCCCTGTGGCAATCCTCTCGGAAAACAGTATTGAGCATGCGCTGGTTGCGCTCGGCGCTTTGTACGTCGGCGTGCCGTATTGCTCGGTGTCGACCGCCTACTCGCTGGTCGGCAAAGACTTCGACAAACTGCGCCACGTCATCGATTTACTCACGCCCGGCGTCGTTTACGCGAGCGACATGGCGCGTTATGGCGATGCGATTGATGCGGTGGTCGCGGACGATTGTGAAGTCATCACCGACACGCTTACTGGGCGCGGTCGAAAGCACGGAAAACTGACGACGCTGTCGGACTGGCGTGCAACGGTTGCAACGGTCGCCGTCGATGAAGCCATGCTGCAAACTGGCCCTGACACCATCGCTAAATTTTTGTTCACCAGCGGCTCGACCAAGCTACCGAAAGCGGTGGTCAACACGCAGCGCATGTGGTGCGCCAACCAGCAACAGATGCGGCAATCGATGCCTGTACTCGCTGACATGAATACACCGCCGGTGCTGATCGACTGGTTGCCATGGAATCACACCTTCGGCGGCAATCACAATTTCGGCCTCACGGTTTACAACGGCGGCACGCTCTACATCGACGATGGCAAGCCAACGCCCGCGCTGATCAACGAGACGTTGCGCAATCTGCGCGAAATCGCGCCGACCGTTTACTTTAATGTGCCGACGGGATTTGAGTCGATCGCTACGGCGATGCAAACCGACGACGCGCTGCGAAAAAATCTGCTGTCGCGTGTGAAGATGTTTTTCTACGCGGGTGCCGCCTTGGCGCAGCCGGTTTGGAACAGTTTGTTCGAAGCGGCGGAAAAGGAGGTCGGCGAGCGTATCGTGATGACTACCGGTCTGGGCATGACGGAATCTGGCCCTTTCGGCATCTTCGTGACCAGTCACAACGTCAAAGCAGGGGATCTTGGCGTGCCGACGGCTGGGCTGGAATTGAAGCTCGTGCCGTTGGGTGACAAGGTTGAGGTGCGCTATCGCGGGGCTAACATCACGCAGGGCTACTGGCGAAATCCTGAGGCAACGGCTGAAGCGTTTGATGAAGAAGGCTTCTTCTGCACCGGTGACGCTGTCAAGTGGATCGATAGTGACGATATGCACAAAGGACTCGCTTTTGATGGTCGCATTGCCGAGGATTTCAAACTCGGCACCGGAACATTCGTCAGCGTCGGTCCATTGCGTGCAAAGATCATCGGAGCCTGCGCACCCTACGTGCAAGACGCGGTGATCACCGGTTTGAACCTGAAAGAAATTGGCGCGATGCTGTTTCCGATTGTGCCCGCCGTGCGTGCGCTGAGCGGCTTGCCAGCCAGTGCGTCTTTGGCTGAAGTGCTCGCGGCGCCTGCCGTGCTTGCGCATTTCCAGGCGGCCCTCAATGGCCATGCCGCAACGTCAACCGGTAGCGCCACACGCGTCGCGCGCCTGAGCCTGCTCGCTGATCCGCCGTCACTCGACAAAGGCGAAATCACCGACAAGGGCTCCATCAATCAGCGCGCAGTGCTCACGCATCGCGCGTTTCTGGTCGACACCCTTCACGCGGGCACACTCGCCAACACCCTGTACCCTGAGGAATGATCTACGTAAGCGCGCCCGTCATCACAATCTTCGGGAGGATTAATGATGAAAAATGTACCCGTAGTAAGTCTGCCTTTGCTCGCATTGTTAAGTGCCTGCGGCTCCACCGATGACGCCTGACGCGTCATAATGAGTGATGAACCAACGTAATCCGAAGCCCGCCCCCAATGCGTCGGATAACAGCCGTGGCGAGCCTGTCATTGATGCTTCGTTCCTTGAGTCGCTGCTCGGTTATAACGCGCGACGAACGGCGCTTGTCATCATCGAATCTTTCCTTGACCGCATGTCGGTTTACGGCTTGCGGCCTGTGGATTTCTCGACGCTCTCGCTGGTGGCGCATAACCCCGGTATCACGTCACGACAGCTCTGCGCTGCGCTGGGTATATTGCCGCCAAATCTGGTGCGCATCGTGGCCGACCTAGACAAGCGCGGACTGGTGCAGCGAAAGCCTCATCCGACTGATGGTCGGGCGATTGGTTTGCAGCTGTCGGTTGACGGGCGCAAGATGATGCGCGAGGCGGAGGCAACTGTGCTCGCGCTGGAAGATTCAGCGTCGTCCCGGCTGACAGTCGAAGAGCGGCAGACGTTGATTTCATTGCTGAAAAAAGTCTACAAACCCTGACGCTACAGGCACCCACCAGCTCGCCCAATGGCGTCCAGCAAAACCCCATGAACCACAAAGACCTGATCGCCATTCACACCCACGCCGAGGTGAGCTGCTGGAATCCGTTCGACGCGTACGGCGAAGCGTACGACCGCGCAGCGGATAAATATTTCCGCTCCGGCAATCGTCCAACGATTGCCGAGACGATCACGCATTACCGCGAGAAAAAAATCGGCCTGATCATGTTCACCGTGGACTCAGAATCGAATCTGGGTCGCACCCGCATTCCGAATGAAGAGATCGCCGCCGCCGCGAAGGAAAACAGCGACATGATGATGGCGTTTGCCAGCATCGATCCGCACAAAGGCAAGATGGGCGCGCGTGAGGCTGCGCGACTGATCAAGGAGCACAACGTCAAGGGCTTCAAGTTTCACCCTACGGTGCAGGGCTTTCATCCGAACGGCAAGATGGCGTGGCCGATTTATGAAGTGATCAACGCGCATAAGCTGCCCGCGATTTTTCACACGGGGCATAGCGGTATTGGCTCGGGAATGTACTGCGGTGGCAAGCTGCGTCTTGAGCATTCCAACCCGATGCATCTGGATGATGTTGCGGTGAATTTCGGTGATATGCAAATCGTCATGGCACACCCGAGTTTTCCGTGGCAGGACGAGGCTTGGTCAGTTGCGACGCATAAGCCCAATGTGTGGATTGATCTATCGGGCTGGAGTCCAAAATATTTTCCGAAGCAGCTCATTCATTACGCCAATACGCTTTTAAAAGATCGCGTGCTGTTCGGCTCGCACTATCCGCTGATCACGCCTGAACGCTGGATGAAGGATTTCGTAGAGGCCGGGTTTAAGCCTGAAGTGATGCCCGGAATTTTGAAAGGCAATGCAGTGCGGCTGCTCGGGTTGCCCGTGTAGTCCATAGCTTCTGTAGGGTGGGCACCCCGTGCCCACCAAGCGCTGGCGCATGGCCCATCTTGTTGTGCAACGTGACGGTGGGCAGAGGCTGCCCACCCTACGACGAACCTGCCAACCTTTTTTGAAATCACAGGAACAATTGTGACCAACCCAACCCGCATCCGCACTCAAATAGGCATCATCGGCGCAGGCCCGTCGGGTCTCTTGCTCTCGCACCTTTTGCATCTCAACGGAATCGAGAGCGTCATCGTCGAAGCGCGCTCCCGTGACTACTGCGAAAACCGCGTGCGCGCCGGGGTGCTGGAGCAAGGCTCAGTAGATATCCTGAATGACTCTGGCGTTGGCGAACGCATGCTGAAAGAAGGTCTGCGTCACACCGGTTTCGAGATGCATTTTCATGGTCAGCGTCACCGCATCGCTCTCGACGAATTGACGGGTGGCAAGACGATCACAGTGTACGGCCAACAGGAAGTCGTGAAAGATTTGATCGCGCGACGACGCGCAGACGGTGGTCAGGTGTTGTTCGAGAGCACAGAGGTCAGCGTAGACAACGTTGAATTCAATCAGCCGCTGATTCGCTACACGCACGACGGCATCGCGCACGAACTCGTGTGCGATTACCTGATCGGCTGCGACGGCTTCCACGGCATCTGTCGGGGCAAGATCCCCGCGAGCATTTTGAAGACCTATGACCGCGTTTATCCATTCGCGTGGCTCGGCATATTGGCCGAGGCGGCGCCAGCACAGCATGAGCTGATTTATGCCCACCACGAGCGTGGTTTCGCCCTCTTCTCGATGCGTTCGCCCAAAGTCACGCGGCTTTACGTGCAATGCGATCCCAACGACAGCGCCGACAACTGGTCAGATGACCGCTTGTGGAACGAGTTGACGATTCGCCTTGGCACGAAAGAAGGCTGGAAACCCAACATCGGCCCGATCCTGCAGAAGAGCATCACGCCGATGAGGAGCTACGTCTGCGCGCCGATGCGTCACGGTCGCATGTTCCTCGCGGGCGACGCCGCGCACATCGTGCCGCCGACCGGCGCGAAGGGCATGAACCTCGCTGTGTCCGATGTGATCGTGCTGTCGCGGGCGCTGGAAATGTTCTACAAACAGCATTCCTCGCGAGGGCTGGAGCGCTATTCCGACATCGCGCTGCGTCGCGTGTGGAGGGGCGAGCGCTTCTCGTGGCACATGACTTCAATGCTGCACACCTTCCCCGATCATGATCCATTTCATGAGCAGATGCAGCTCGCGGAGTTGGACTACTACACCGGTTCGGTGGCCGGACGAACGACGTTGGCGGAGAACTATGTCGGGTTGCCGATCGAGGCGTTTTAGGGTGTCACGGTCGCCGCAGAGCGCCTTGGTACGTTTTGGATTTCTAGCTCATTACCGGTCACTGAGCTGTAGGCGCAAACCCGGTCGCGCTTTGTCACCGGAGGGTGCGACCGGGGTCGCGCCTACAAAATCGGCAGCGCTTAAGGGCACCTCTAATAATTCACTTGTGGGGCGCATTGCGTTGTCGCGCGGTGCTCGCGCTTTTGGCAATTGAGCTCACGTACCAGGAATCGCACTCAGGGGCGGCGCGATGCAGATCAGCTTCGCATCCACGCGTTGCCCCAAAGGTTTAGTGCGCGCGGGCCATGCGGCCATTCACGGTAAGCCTGATCCGGAGTCATGAGTTCGAGTTCGGCTGAGAACTCCACTTTGTAGCCATCCGGGTCTTCGATCATGAAAAACAAATTGTTGCCAACACCGTGACGTCCCGGCCCCCACCACAACGGAATTTCAAGGTCACCACAATGATCCGCCCAGTCGCGAATCGCGTTCCAGTTGGGCAGCTCGTAAGCATGGTGATCGGGCCCGGTGTGCGGCGCGCGAAACACGGCGAAACTGTGATGCTCGGCGTCGGAACGTACGAACGCTGACGACAGATCGCCGTCGGTATCAACGACGCGATCAGATTCCATAAAGCCCAGCACGTCGCGATAAAACTCCAGCATGGCGGCGGTCTGCATCGAGGCGCAGACGAAGTGCTGCATGCGGGCGGGCCGCGCTTGTGTAGCCGTGGGAAGTTCGGGAATCGACACCGAATCATCGTCCGGGAAAGTGGTCACCGCAGCCCCGAGCACGTTAGCGGGGGTGTCATGAGGTGCCGCCACGCAGAACAGCAGCGTGCGATTGTCGGGGTCGCGCACCGCGAATGTCGCCTCGCCCAGCAACGCTTGTAACTCAGGGGATACCGGATGCAGCGCCAGTTCAATGAATTTCAGATGCGCACGATACGCGCCCCACTGCTCACGCGTCGGGAAGGCAAACGCAATCATCGGCACCGTCATTTTCGCGCCGGTACGGAACAACATCCAGCGATCCGGGCCGCGCACTTGCCATACCTCCCGTGCGAGCTGCGTGACTGGATCGCCGAGAAGCTGCGCGTACCAGTTGGCACACGCTTCTGCATCTTCGGTCGCTCGCTCAATCATCAACAGTCGAGCGTTCCAGAGCAACGTGGGCGCGAATGGGGTTGGCGATAGCGTGGGCGTAGACATACCGGAAATGTACGACGGTTGACGCCGATTTGCCACAGTGCGGAAAGCGCACAAAAGCAAAGGCCCACCGAAGTGGGCCTTTATTCACAGTAACCGAGCTTGAAACCCGATTAAATCAGGGTTACCGGTCGGCTGCACAACCACCGACTACCGGTCGGCTGCACAACCACCGACTACCGGTTGTAGGCACTCTCACCATGCGCCACGATATCGAGGCCTTCGCGTTGCTCATCATCGGAGACGCGCAAGCCCACGATCAGGTCAGCGACCTTGAAGGCGATGAAGGCGACCACTGCCGTCCACACCACCGTCACGCCAACCGCCTTGGCTTGAACGATGAACTGATCCATGATCGAGTAATCGGCGGCCTTGACGACTGTCGCTGTGACCCAGTCACCTACGTAGCTCGGACCCCCCAGTTTCGGGCTGTTAAAGATTCCGGTTGCCAGCGCACCAAAGATTCCGCCCACCGCGTGAACGCCGAACACGTCCAATGCGTCGTCCACTTTGAGTATCTTCTTGAGCCCGGTGACGCCCCAGAGGCAGATCATGCCTGCCAGCAGACCGATCACCAGTGCACCCATCAGGCCAACGTTGCCGGCAGCAGGCGTAATTGCCACCAAACCGGCAACCGCGCCAGACGCAGCACCCAGCATCGACGGCTTACCCTTGAGGAACCACTCGGCACTGATCCACGACAACACGGCAGCAGCAGTTGCCACAAAGGTGTTCATGAAAGCGAGGCCAGCAGTGCCGTTGGCTTCGAGCGCGGAGCCCGCGTTGAATCCGAACCAGCCCACCCACAGAAGCGCCGCGCCAACCATCGTCAATGTTAACGAATGCGGTGGGAAGGCTTCTTTGCCGTAACCCACACGCTTGCCAACAAGGTAGGCACCCACCAGACCGGCAACGCCGGCGTTAATGTGAACGACGGTGCCGCCGGCGAAGTCGAGCGCACCCCATTGCCACAGCAAGCCACCTTTAGCCGATTCAAGCGCTGCCTTGGCGGCATCAAGACCGGTAAACGCGTCAGCGCCGGACCAGAACCACACCATATGGGCGACTGGGATGTAGCTAAACGTGAACCAGATGACCGTGAAAATCAACACCGCTGAGAACTTCATGCGCTCGGCAAACGCACCCACGATTAGCGCGCAGGTGATGCCAGCAAAAGATGCCTGGAAGGCCATGAAGATGATCTCGGGGATTACAACGCCTTTGCTAAACGTAGCGGCGTTCGCGAACGCGCCGGTCGCTGCGTCGAACAACCCTTTGCCGAACAATCGGTCGGTGCCACCAAAGAACGAATTACCCTCGGTAAACGCGAAGCTGTAGCCGTAGATCAGCCAAAGCACGACCACCAGCGAGAAGGTGACCATGACTTGCATGAGCACCGACAGCACGTTTTTCGAGCGAACCAAGCCGCCATAGAACAGCGCCAAACCCGGCACCGCCATCATGATGACGAGCAGCGTGGACACCATCATCCAGGCGGTGTCCCCTTTGTTTGGCTCGGGAGCTTTTGCGGCAGGCGCAGCAGACGCAGCCCCTGCGGCTGGAGCCGCAGGGGCTGGTACGGCTTCAGCGGGCTTGGCAGCGTCGGCAGCTTTCGCGGCTTCGGCTGGTTTAGCGTCAGCAGCAGGTGCCGCAGCGGCGGGCGCGACCGCAGGTGCTTGCGCTTGCGCAACCGACATATTGCTCACGGCAAACGCGAAGGCGGTGCCGAGCGCACCAACGAATAGTTTTAATTTCATTATCAACACCCCCGATTAAAGCGCGTCCGGACCGGTTTCACCGGTGCGGATACGAATGACTTGTTCGACTTCGAATACAAAGATCTTGCCGTCACCAATCTTGCCGGTATTGGCCGCCTTTTCGATGGCCTCAATGACGCGCTCGACGAGCTCGGTTTTGACAGCGACTTCGACTTTTACTTTCGGCAGAAAGTCGACCACATACTCGGCACCCCGATAGAGCTCGGTGTGGCCTTTTTGCCGACCGAAGCCTTTGACCTCGGTCACGGTGATGCCCTGTACGCCTACGCCAGCGAGCGCCTCACGCACCTCGTCAAGCTTGAACGGTTTGATGATGGCAGTAACCAGTTTCATGAATTGTTTCCCCCGCAGTTTGGGTTAAGTTGAACTAGAACTTGTAGATTGCTTCAATGCCAAGAGAGCGCTGTGATTTTGTTGGCGTCACGCCATCGGATTTCAAAAACGCGGCTTGATCAGATTTGTCCGCACGGACTTCTGCACGAATCTCCCATGCCTTTGCTGGCATGTAAGCGAGGGTTAGCGTAGCTTCCTTCCACTTCTGGCTTACGCCCGTTCGATATCCGTCGCGATCATTGAAATACTCTCCACGACCGACCACCTGCCACTCGTCATTGATTTTGTATATGGCGTAGGCCGCGACACCCTGCCACTTTGCGGTTGCACCGCGTGCCAGGGCGTTGGCTTGATCGCCATAGTCGTAGTTCAAAGTAAGGGTGAGCGCATCTGATGCATTGAAGGTCGCGACCACGTCGAAGAGATTGCGCATGCCGCTTGCCGCGCTCTTTGGATAGTTACTAATTAACTCTTTGCCGCCGTAATAAGAGGCAACAATTGATACCGCCTTGCTCGGCGCGAAAGTGCCACCGAGTTCAATTGTCTTGGCTCTGTTCGGATCTGCGAACGCATCCCAACCCTGATTGACGCCGCCGAGCACCGTCAATTCGTCGCTGAGCTTGTAGGTGGCCCGGACGCCGGTGTGTGTAAACGGAATCGCGTAGCCGAAGAGAATGGAGCGCGAGTAGTTAAAGTCGGCCGCACTTTTAATGACCTCTGCCCCGGCGTAGGTCACGTACTTGCCTGCGATGATCGTGAGGGGTCCTGCACCATAGTGAGCGTAGAACTGCGTCGGATCAACGTAGTGATTCGCACCGTTCGCGGGCCCCTTTCTCTTGCTGATAGTTCCGTACGCTGCAATCGTGTCCGCGTCCTTGCCCAGCGTCACATCCAGCAGGCCGCCAAATCCTTCTTCGGGCGTCTTCGCCAATTGCAGATCTACTGCATGCAAAGCAAGCGCGTTGCGCTTGAAATCAAATACGCGATCATTAGCACCACTGGTGAATTTGCCCGATCCCGACAACGCTGTGTAGCCGACGTCGACATGACCCGTCAGATCGAAGCCCCAGATTGAGGCGATTGGCGGAGCGGCGGGTTCGGCGGGTTTCGCGTCAGCGTTGGGTATTGCCGGTGCTGCGATCGGGGCTGGGGAAGGCGGCGGTGAAGTTTGAGCCAGTACGTTGGCCGTCACGAGAGCGGCGGCCAATGCTGGTATGCAAGTCAGTGTAGATTTCATGTTGAACGATTCTCCGGAGTGCCATTGGTCAATAGTTGCAACTTGGTCGCAAGCGCCGTGCCAGACGCATCGACACTGCAACGCAGCAAGCAATCAGCGCGGCGCGGCGCTTATTTAGTGCGTAGCACGCGAACCTCGGCGCGAATGCACCAAATAGGCGCGCACCTCGGCCTGCGCCTCGCCACAGATGGGCCGACCGCGCGCTTTGCTAGACTCGCATGATGACTTTAGATGAACTCACCGCACAACTGAAAGCCGTCCTCGCTGGCAACCCTGGCGAAGACCTGCAAAAGAACCTCCGCGCCACGCTCAGTGCCGGTTTGTCACGCATGGACGTGGTCAGCAAGCAGGAATTTGAGGTGCAGCGCGAAATGCTCAACGTGCTCAGAGCGCAGATCGACGAATTGACGACGAAGGTGGATGCGTTGGAGAAGCAGCAGATCGCCAGATAGATTGGTCAGCAGGAGCTGGAGGCAGCGCGGAAAGTATCCCTACCCAGTTGCGTCCGCGAATCAGCTTTTCCGTAAATAGCCGTCCACATTGGGGCTAGCGCTGATTTATGGCTAAAGTCGGTTTAGGTTGATATCGACAAGTAGCCCATATCCCGCTGTCATTTCACGCTAAAGCTGCTGGTATCCCAACACCTCGCCAACGACCGCGTGATTGCCGCCAGCGAACCACGCTGACACTGGCATTCGCTTGCCGCCCGCTCTTTGCACTTCGGTGATTGCCAGCACTGACGCGCCGCATGAGACGAGCAGGCGCTCAGGTCAACTGGTCTGCGAGCGCGTTAGAGATTGATCGCTAGATTCGGGCGTTCAACCCGGTTCCCGGTGCGTGGACAAAATGGTGCGGAGCAAAATTGACGCTTTGGACGTCAGAACTCGTTTTCGTGCCATCTTGCCTCGGATCGGTGCCAGGCACGGTGATGGCTGCGGAAGCTGTAATTATCGTGTCCACCAGAGTGACATGTAACGGCATTTGAACCGCTACGCATGTGAAAATTGGAAAGCGAAAAGGATTGCGACAAGTCGTGTACTCAGCACATTTCTATCAACCCCGTTGGGCGACGGGCGGTTATGGAAATCGGGGCGTTAGTTAACAAACCACCTGGCGCTTCTGCCGACACCCTGTAATCGGGCATCCTAGACCGTTCAACGGAACCTAGAGCATTAGGTAAGGCGATTGTTGACAATGCGCAACGGAAAATATTTTCTATTTATAAAAATGTGATGGTTAGCGAGGGTTAATTTGTATTTGAGGGTTTATCGCAACGGATGCGCGGCAAAGCTTTCGGGATTTTCTTTGATTGAGCTCATGATTGTGCTCGCGATCATCGGCATTCTGGCAGCGATCGCTTATCCGTCATACGCACAGTATCTGCGCCGCTCAAATCGAGCAGACGCGCAGTCTTTTTTGATGAGCATTTCAGCGCGTCAGCAGCAGAGGCTGCTTGACGTTCGTTCGTACGCGTCGGTGCTCGCCGACGTCGGCGTCACCGTTCCAGGCTCGGTTGCATCCCGCTACACCGTGACTTTGGCGGCAAACAATGCTGCTGTGCCTACATTTACGGCTACGGCGACGCCGCTGGGTGACCAGGCGCTAGACACCTGCGGCACGCTAACAATTAGCAACGTGGGTGAAAAATCACCTGCCAGCTGCTGGTAGCAGAGCGCGGCATGCAAACCACTCGTGATCGCGGATTTACATTGGTCGAGCTGATGGTGACTATCGCAGTATTTGCGATCATCGTGTCGCTCGCCGTTCCGTCAATGCAGCAGATGATCTCCTCGCAGCGCGTGCGCGCCGTAGCAAGCGATATTGCGTCTGACCTAGTGATCGCTCGTAACGAGGCGGTTAAACGGGGCGATAACGTCCAGCTTGCACCGGTCGCAAGCGGCTGGGCTGGCGGCTGGACACTCAAGGTTGCTTCAACGTCTGAACTGCTGTCGTCGCGTAATGCCGCAGGTTCAGGGATCATGTTTGCCTCCTCCCCCGTCACTGTTACGTATGACAAGTATGGCCGATTGTCTGGCGCTGTATCGGTCGTTCGCTTCTCAATCAACAACAGTGGCGCAAGCCAACGATGCGTGTCGATAGACCCATCAGGGCGCCCCAAATCGAGCGCATCCGCATGCCCCACATGAACCGAAACCCCGCAAACACGCAATCGGGCGCCGCGCTGCTTGAGGTGCTGGTGTCGATGTTGATCACCGCCTTTGGTGTCGTCGGTTTCGTCGGCCTGCAGGCCCAGACCACTATTCTGCAAACCGAAGCGTACCAACGCTCGCAGGCGTTGTTTCTGCTCAACGATTTCGCGCAACGTATTTATTTGAATAAGTCGAATGCCGCGCAATACGTCGCCAACGATATCGGCACTACCGCCGTCAGCAACTGCGGCAGCAAACCGACGATGGCCGAGCGCGATATGTGTGATTTCGCGCTGTTGATTCAAGGCGCAGCCGAGACCGAAGGCACGGTCAAGAAAGGCGCCATGATCGGGGCCCGGGCGTGCGTGACACTGTCGGGCGTGAACCAGTACGTAGTTGCACTCATCTGGCAGGGCGTTCGCGCGAGCACTGCGCCCGTTAGTCAATGTGGCAAAGATGCATACAGCCAGGAAGCGGTTCGGCGGGCCGTCACCACTGTAGTGCGCATAGGGACTTTGACCACATGAACAATCGCGATTCATCCTCCGGGAGGCGGCAAAACGCTCAACAAGTTGGGTTCTCTTTAGTTGAACTCATGGTGTCTCTGGCGCTCGGGCTGCTAATCGTGTCTGGACTAACGGTGCTGTTTGCCAACAGCAGTCAGGCTGGGCTTGAGCTTGATAAAAGCGTTCGCCAGATCGAATCAGGACGGTATGCGATGGACGTCATGTCCGAAGATATACGGCTCGCCGGGTTCTACTACGAGATTCCGCCAGCGACTTACACTTTTGTGACGGTCAGTCCGTGCGTATCGACCGTAAGCACATCCGGCTGGGATTACTCCGCGCTCACGGTGCCCGCTGGTCTGTCCGGATCCTCAGCGGGCGAAACGAGCGCGCTCTCGTGCCTGCCCAACAAAAAAGCGGGAACGGTTGCGCTCGCTATTCGTCGGTTCGAGACCGACACCACGGCGGCAAGTGCGGTTGATACAGTGTCAATTTATGTGCAGACATCGCGATGCAACAAGGATTTGGTCACGTCTCTTACAACCGTGTCGACAACCGTTGCGGCATTCACGCTGCGTGATCAGGACTGCACCACGGTTCAGCAGGTTCGTCGCTATGTCACCCGAATTTATTACGTTGCCGCTTGTAACGAGTGCGGTGTGGACACCACGCCGACGCTCAAGCGCGCTGAAATCAGCGGCACCAAAACGACGATCTCGCCCCTAGCGGAAGGCGTGGAAGAGATCGCATTCGAGTACGGCTTTGATACCAACAACGACGGTGAGCCCGATATCTATCGCCTTGGACTGAGCGGTACCGTCGATGCCGCTGACAACGACTGGGCAAACGTAGTTGCGGTGCGTCCCTATTTGTTGACACGCACGACAGAGGTGACTGCGGGATTCACCGACCCGAAAACCTACAACCTCGGCATGAACGGTAGTCGCGGACCTTTTGCCGACAATTATAAACGCCGTATCTACAGTTCAACCGTGCGCCTGAACAACGTTGCTGGCCCGAGGGAGACGTCATGATTCACCGCTCATACGAACGAGGGAATACCTTGTTCATGTCACTTATTTTTCTGGTGCTGCTGAGCTTGTTTGCGGTCAGTGCATTCAACAGTTCAACGGGCGGCGCTCGTATCGTGAGCAACACGCAAGTCCGGCAGGAAGTCGTCGCCGCTGCTCAGAAGGCAATCGGAGATGTCGTCAGTTCAACGACGTTCTCGACGAATCCAGCTCTGGTGGGCGCAACACCTATCAATGTAGACATCGATGGCAATGGCGTGACTGACTACACAGTCACGGTGACGCCGCAGCCGAAGTGTTATCGAACGTCGGTGATCAAATCGGCGACGCTTGATCCGAGTTCCGCCGCTGACCTCGCTTGTGCCCAATCCTCGGTTGTCGTCGGCTCGGGCATCGACTCACCCGCCTCAGCGGTGACCGCTGGAAACTCGTTGTGTGCGCTGACTGAATGGAACATTCGTGCGCAGGTCGTTGATCCGAAATCAAAGAGTCAAGCGACGATTAATCAAGGTGTAACCGTGCGCGCGCTTCAGACCGAAGCGCCGACAACGTGTTTGTGAGGCAGTTATGAAAATACTTAAATTGGTTAGGATGGTGCCAGCCATTGGCGGTGTGATTATTGCTATCGGCGCCGGACCTGCTCTGGCGGAAGACATTGACATTTTCCAGAACGCTGGCGGCGCGGGAAATTCGCCCAATGTCCTTTTCGTTCTTGACAATTCCACCAACTGGAGTGCCTCGCTTTCGAGCGTTTGTTATTACAAAGAAAATGGCGTGGTGCAGGATGGGAAAAGCGGTCGCCCCGGACCGTTCCCATCAGACGGCGGCAGCCTAGCTAAAAAGTTTGACTTAGAACGGTGTGCACTCTACAACGTGCTTGACGCCCTGCCCGTTAACGCGGACGGAACGGCACAGTTCAACGTGGGTTTCATGCTGTTCAACGAGAACAACATCGGGGCCTATCCGCGCAAGGCGTTCACCGCAGTAACCACTGCCAATAAAGCAGGGCTAAAGACCTTTCTCAAGTCACTCGATAGAAGCGCGGATAGCGCGGGTAGCTTTGGTGCTTACGCGCTATCTATGTTTGAAGCCTATCGCTACTTCACCGGCGGCCCGGTGTATCAGGGTCAAGTTGGCAGTAAATGGGACGCCGCCGCGTTCAGCGGCGCAACATATTCGCCGCCTGGGGCGCTTACGAGCGGTAGTTGCGTAAATGGCTACATCATCTTCATCGCTAACGGCGCGCCGGGCGATAAAAGTGATAGCGACGCTCTCGCTTTGCTCGCGTCAACTGGCGGCGATACGACGAAGATTGCTCCCAAACCGGCATACCCATTCGACCTTCAGGACGGGAATAACTGGGCAGATGAATTCGCACGATTTTTGGCTGCGACGGATGTAAGCTCAGCGATCGGCGCACAAAGCGTAAAAACTTTTGCCGTCGCGGTCACGGGCGCTGCGAGCGACAAAAATTACCCGTCGTTCATGGATAGTGTGGGCATTAACGGGGGTACGGGGCCTGCGGTGCGCGCGAGCGATGCAGCAGCGCTCGAATTGGCGCTGGGTGACGTTTTTAGCCAATTGCAGGGCGTCAATACCGGCTTTGCATCGGCCAGCCTTCCTGCCGCTGTTAACGCACAAGGATCGTTCCTAAATCAAATCTACTTGGGACAATTCCGGCCGGACGCCTCTGGGCAGCCGCGCTGGCGCGGCAATCTAAAGCAGTATCAGTTCAGCTACGACTCGGTCGCAGATTCGCTGAGTTTGGCGGACGCTAAGGGCGTTCCGGCGATCAGCCCGGTTTCAGGCTTTTTTATGCCAAACGCGACGTCCTTTTGGTCAACGACCAGCTCTTTTTGGACAAATCAGCCAGCGGGTGCAGGTAGCGCGCCGAAGTCAGACGCGCCGGACGGCGAAATCGTCGAAAAAGGGGGGGCTGCGCAACGACTGCGCAGCGTGTACGCCACGTCGCAGGTGGGCCGTCAGGTATATACCTGCCTGTTTTGCGCGAACGGAACCGACTTAGCTGGCGCATCGACGCAATTCAGCACCGCCCTGGCGAACACGGCATTGACGCCTGCTATGTTGGGCGTCGCTGACACGACGGCTCGTGACATCCTGATCGACTGGGTACGCGGCGCCGATAATGCCAGCGATGAGCAAGGTCCGGGCGGCACCACTACCGTCCGCCCAACTGTCCATGGTGATGTCCTGCATTCGCGCCCGCTGGTTGTAAATTACGGGGGCACTCGCGGCGTAGTGGTGTTCTATGGCACCAATTCTGGCTTCCTTCACGCGATTAACGGAAACCAGACGAGCTCGACTTCACCCAATGCCGGCGACGAGTTGTGGAGCTTCATTCCGCAGGAATTTCTGGGCAATCTCAAACGCCTGCGCGATAACTCACCGAAGATACGACTGCCCTTAACGTCGGTGACGTCCACCGCCACACGTAAAGACTATATGGTGGATGGTCCTATCGGCCTGTACCAGAAGTACAAGGCCGACGGTTCCATCGACAAGGTCTACATCTACGTGGCGATGCGGCGGGGTGGCCGCATGATTTATGCACTCGATGTGACCGACCCCACCCGACCGAAATTCATGTGGAAACGCAGCAACACGGACAGCGGGTTCGCGGTTATTGGGCAAACGTGGTCTGAACCGAAGGTTGCCAAAGTCAAGGGCAAATCTAATCCCGTACTGATTATGGGGGCCGGATACGATGTTGCGGCCGAGGACGCATCGCCAGTGACTGCAACGACCATGGGCAACGCAGTGCTTGTACTGGACGCCGTATCGGGCGCTTTGATCAAATCGTTCCCGACGGATCGCAGCGTTCCAGCAGACGTTGCTTTGATCGATGTTGACTCCGATGGCTACGTTGACCGGGCTTATGCCTCGGATGTGGGCGGCAACGTCTACCGCATCGATTTCGAAACGACGACCAGCACATCGGATTCGGCCTGGAGCATCTATAAGCTCGCCTCGCTGAGCGGTAGCGGAACCAGAAAGTTTTTTTATCCTCCGGATGTCCTGTTGACGCGTTCTTTTGCCGCAGTTCTGCTGGGTTCAGGTGACCGCGAAAAGCCGCTTCAGACCACCGGGAGCGATGCCTTCTTCACGGTCTACGACACCCGCCTCGGCAAGGGAGCACCGAGCGCCATTCCTGCCGCGATAACGCAATCCAATCTGGGCGAAATCGGAACCAGCGCCAGCTTTTCTGCGGGCTGCTACATACCAATGAGCCCTGGTGAAAAAATTGTTACTTCCGCAGTGACTGTGGCGGGCGTCACCTACTTTAGTACCAACCAGCCGGTGGCAACGACCGGCGTGTGTACGGCCAATCTGGGTCGAGCCAAAACTTACGGCGCGCCGCTTTTTTGCCAGACGCCAGAAGTGTCCGTTCTGGCCGGGGGTGGGTTACCTCCCAGCCCGGTCGCGGGTATCGTGCAGGTGAGCTTCACGCCCTCAGGTTCATCGACGCCGGTATCGAAGTTTTTACCCTTCGTGATTGGTGGAATCAACGTGAATCGATCACCGATTGAAGTCACGCGTCCGGTCATCCCGCTGTCGCCGAAACGGCGACTTCGGTACTGGTACCTTGAAGATAGTAAGTAGCTGCGAAGACGACTCGATAGAGCCGGGAATGGCAGGCTCGCGGCGACGTTTTGGGTATCAGCTTCTGGGCGAATATGCTTTTCACATAGGGCCTAGTCGGGTATTGTTGCGATAGTCGATAAACGCCAAAACAGCGGCCAAGCCCCGACAAATGAACGTATCCAGTAAAAAGCTGTCGCAAATATCCCGCAAAAAAAGTAACCGTGCGCGCATGGGCGCGTGCCACCGCCATCGCTGATTTACTGAGTGGTTATGGGCCGCACGCTCCGATCGGATCAGACTCCCAGTTTTTCTCCGTCCGCTGGATGGCCGCCACCCGCCAGCCAGACGGAGACCGCCATCCGCTTGCCGCCAGCGCGCTGAATTTCGGTTACTGCAAGAACGGATGAGCCGCAGGACAGGAGCAAGTGCTCGCCTTCACAGGTCATGACGGTGCCCGGTTCGGAGCCGAGGCAGGATGGCACAGACACGAGTTCCGACGCCCAAAGCTTCAATTTTTCGCCGCGCCATGTTGTCCACGCACCGGGCACCGGGTTAAACGCCCGAATCTGGCGATCAATCTCTACGGCGCTGGCTGACCAGTTCACCTCGGCCTCTTCCGGCGTGACTTTGTGAGCGTAGGTGACGCCGATATCGGATTGTGTTGCGCTGTCAGGCTGATCGCCGCGACTCAGTCGCGTGAGAACGTGCACGATGGCCTCCGCACCCAGTTGAGCGAGGCGATCATGCAATTGCCCAGTAGTCTCGCGTGCGCCAATTGCCGTGAACGTTTCCAGCAACACAGGCCCGGTGTCGAGCCCGGCCTCCATCTGCATGATCGCCACACCAGATTGTTTGTCGCCCGCCAGAATCGCGCGATGAATGGGTGCGGCACCCCGCCAGCGCGGCAACAACGAGGCGTGAATGTTCAAACAACCAAAGCCCGCGACCTTGTGCGGAATATCGAGCACTGCTTGCGGCAGGATAAGGCCATACGCGGCCACCACCATCAGATCGGCGTCCAGCGCGGCCATCTCGGCTTGCGCTTCGGGGGTCTTTAGCGTCGGCGGTTGGAAGACGGGAACGCCGCGAGCGAGCGCCAGTGTTTTCACGGCGGAGGCGGTCAACTTCATGCCGCGACCCGCGGGGCGATCGGGCTGAGTGTAGGCCGCAGCAACGGTGCAGCCCGCGTCGGGCCCCGCATCAAGCAGGGCTTTCAGCGCGATAGCCGCGAAATCGGGAGTGCCTGCGAAGATGATTTTCATAGGGGGTCGCTTTGTCCCCGCTGCCCCGGAAGGGCGAGGGGGAAGGTAGATTAGGCACGCACGTTAAAAGCTCAAGCAACTCACACCCGCTCCCATCAAGCGAGAGCAAGCCAAACTAGCAGTGCGCAAGCGCGCTCAAAGGCAGAACTAAACCCAATGCCGGTCACTTATTACTGAGTCAACCCAATATGACCGGTTCGGCAGGCTCCCTCTCTCTCGGGGAGAGGGTTGGGGTGAGGGACTTGGCACACGTTTCAAGCATCGCCATGCAATCACCCTCACCCCCCGCCCTCTCCCCCAGGGAGAGGGAGCCAAACTAGCAGTGCGCAAGCGCGCTTACGGGCAGAACTAAATCCAATGCCGGTCACTTATTACTGAGTCAACCAAATTATGACCGGTTCGGCAGGCTCCCTCTCCCTCGGGGAGAGGGTTGGGGAGAGGGACTTGGCATACGTTTCAAGCATCGCCATGCAATCACCCTCACCCCCCGCCCTCTCCCCGAGGAAGAGGGAGCCGTACCGGTTGCGATAGGACATATTTAGTTGACTTGTTAATAAGCGCTGATTCGTCGATTTTGTAGGCGCGACGCCGGTCGCGCTCTCGGGTGACAAAGCGCGACCGGGATCTCGCCTACCGCTAATTGACCGATATCGGAATTAAACCCGCTCCGCCTCGCGGTGCCGTTTCTTCATTTTGTTTTTGATGCGAATCTGTTTGAGCTGCGACAAGTGTTCCACGAACACAATACCCTTCAGATGATCCATCTCATGCTGAATGCAGACAGCAAGCAAATCCGTCGCTTCGAGTTCAAACATCTTGCCAGTCGCGTCCTGCGCACGCACCACGACATGCGCCGCGCGACGCACACTTTCGTAGTACTCGGGCACCGACAGGCAACCCTCTTCACCCATGATTTCGCCGTCGGCAACTAAGATTTCGGGATTGATGAAGACTTTCAGATCGTTCTTGCCTTCGGAGATATCGATCACGATCACGCGCTTGTGCACATCGACCTGCGTCGCGGCGAGGCCGATTCCGGGGGCGTCATACATCGTGTGTGCCATGTCATCGACCAACTTTTTGATGGCTGGCGTGAACTCGGTCACGGGAGAAGCGATGCGTTTTAGCCGCGCATCGGGGTATTCGAGGATAGTCAGGAGCGTCATTTACTTGCCAAATCAGATGTCTGGTTGCACAATCTTCATGTAATTTCTTAAGGTTTGGGTCTTTTTCGACTTTTCCATATTCC
>JAYVPF010000196.1:0-5267 GCA_043757535.1 Burkholderiales bacterium | reverse complement strand
GCCTCGGCCGCGAGCATGCCGGTCTTCATCGCGTTGTGTGAGCCCTTGATGCGTGGCAGATTCACGAACCCTGCGCTGCAACCAATCAGCGCGCCGCCGGCAAACGACAGCTTCGGTACGCTCTGCAATCCACCTTCGTTGATCGCTCTTGCACCATAGGCGAGTCGCTTACCGCCTTCCAGCAGCGGCTTGATATGTGGATGCAATTTGAAGCGCTGAAACTCGTCAAATGGCGACAGCCACGGGTTCTCGTAACTCAAGTGAATCACGAAACCAACGGCGACCAGTGCGTCCTTGTTTTCATTGGTCAGGTGATACAGAAACGAGCCGCCCCCGGTCTTGGAATCGAGCGGCCAGCCCTGCGAATGCATGACTTTTCCGGGCACATGCTTGGCGGGGTCAATCTGCCACAGTTCCTTTATGCCGATGCCGTATTTCTGCGGGTCGATGCCGTCACGCAGATTGAATTTTTTCATGAGTTCCTGCGACAGCGAACCGCGCACGCCTTCACCAAACAGCGTGTATTTCGCATGCAGCTCCATGCCTGGTTGAAACTCGCTCTTTTTTTCGCCGTCTTTGCCCACCCCCATGTCGCCCGTTGCAACGCCAATCACCGCGCCCGCATCGTTGAACAGCACTTCGGCCGCAGCGAAGCCGGGATAAATTTCCACGCCCAGCGCTTCCGCTTGCTCGCCCAGCCACTTGCACACGCGGCCGAGGCTCACGATGTAATTGCCGTGGTTATCCATGAGTTTCGGCAGCACCCAGTTCGGCGTTTTCATCGCGCCAGTTTCCGTGAGCGTCCAGAACTCATCCTCGGTCACCGGTGTGTGAATCGGCGCACCTTTTTCTTTCCAGTCGGGGATCAACTCGTTCAGACCCACCGGATCGATGACTGCGCCGGACAAAATATGCGCACCCACTTCACCGCCTTTCTCAAGAATGCACACGGAGACTTCGCGATTGTTCTCGGCGGCGAGTTGCTTCAGCCGAATCGCGGCGGAGAGACCGGACGGCCCCGCGCCTACGATCACTACGTCGTATTCCATCGCGTCGCGGTCGGCTCGGATACTGGTCATGGATTTTCTTTTCTATTCATGGTTTGTCATTCTGAGCCTTCGCGAAGAATCAGGCAGCTCTCATTTGACCTGATCCTTCGCTAACGCTCCGAATGACAACTTTGTTAGGGTAGAGATTGTGGGCTCATTTGCCCCGCAACGTCTTGCGCATTTTGTGTTTGTCGAACTGCGTGTCGACGCAGCGAAAGCCGAAGCGCTCGTAAAGACGCAGCGCCGGATTGTCGCGAAAGACATTGAGTGTGAGTTCGTTCAAGCCGCGTGATTGCGCCATGCTTTCGACCAGCGCCAGTGTGGTCCAACCTGCGCCGCGATTGCGGTGTTGTTGCTCCAGCTGAATGTCGCCGAGGTGCAACGCATTGGGGTTTTCAGGCTCATCGCGCACGCTCAGGAAACCGATAATTTCACGTTCGGTCAAGTTCATAGTGTTGACCAGAAAGAACGATGCCTTCGGTGCGAGATTTCTCCAGCGCGTGTCGTCAAATTCCTGTCCACGTCGGGAGAGATAAGGCTGCATGTTGTCGCGTGCGAGCGCGAGGCAATACTCAAGGCGTCGATCAGCGGTCGTGATTGGCGTAAGGGTAGTCGCGCAGGCCGTCGGTGAAACAGGCCGGGTACGGCGCTGGGCGGCGATCACTGGCACGTCTGAAGCATCGCAATTCATCAGGCGATTATAGTTAGCGAATACGCAGTCATATTACCGATATCAGAGGGTCATTTTTCGATGGATAGCTCCAAACAGCTTGCGCCGGTCGCCATGATGGAAACCAATGCGGTCACCGCGCTGCGCGACATCGTGATGCACGAAGTCGATATGGCGGTGCGCTGGGGTGACATGGACGCGTATAACCATGTGAACAACACCGTGTATTTCCGCTATATGGAGCAGTGTCGGCTTGAGTGGTTTGCCAAGCTTGGGTTCAAGACGACGGATGAGGATATCGTGCCGATTCTGGTGGAAGCGAATTGCCGGTTTATTCGAGCAGTGACGCATCCGTCGACGATCCGCGTCACCATTCGCGTGACCGACATCGGCCCGAAGGTTGTCGAGACAACGCACGATATTTTTGTTGGGGACGTGCTTTATGCGACGGGGATTTGCAAACTGTTGTGGATGAGTCGTAGCGCCAATAAGGGCGTGGCGTTGCCTGATACGGTGCGCGCGCGGTTGTTGGTGAAGGCGTAGGGTGTAGATCACAATGCGCACCCTTCGTCCGCCTATTCGTCGTTGCGCTTGCGGGGCGACGGTGCGCACTCTGGTGCACGCCCTGCGAAGTCGCTATGACTGAACCGCTCTGGATGCCGCCGCCCGAGCGAATTGCGGCCGCGCGCATCACTGCGTTCACGCAGATGTTGCGTGAAAAATATTCGCAAAAATTCCCTGATTACTGGAGTTTGTGGCGCTGGTCTATTGCTAATAAGGAGGTGTTCTGGCGCGAGGTTTGGGATTTCTGTGGCGTCATTGGAGAAAAGGGTGAGCGCACTTTGGTCGACGGCCACCAGATGCCCGGCGCGAAATGGTTTCCCGATGCGCGACTGAATTTTGCAGAGAACCTGTTGAAGAAAGTCGGATCGGACGATGCGCTGGTTTTCTGGAATGAGGCGGGTGATCGTCGGCGCTTGAGTTTTGACGAATTACGTGGCTCTGTTGCTGCTGTGCAGCAGGCGCTCAGGGCGGCAGGCGTGGTCGCGGGTGATCGCATAGCGAGCATCCTGCCCAACATTCCCGACGCGACGATTGCGATGCTCGGTGCAACGAGTATCGGCGCCGTATGGTCATCGTCATCTCCGGACTTTGGCGTGCAGGGCGTGCTGGACCGCTTCATGCAGATCGAACCGAAGATTCTGTTTGCGGTGAACGGTTATTTCTACAACGGCAAAGCGGTGGATACCCGCGACAAAGTGTTCGAAATTGCGGCGCGGTTGCAGAGCGTCGAACGCGTGATTTGGGTGGAGTACATCGCAGATCATCCGCTTGGCGCGAACGATTGCGTGTGGCGCGAGTTCACCACTAACGATGCCGTTGAACCCACCTTCGAACGCTTTCCGTTCGATCACCCTCTGGTCATCGTGTTCTCCAGCGGCACCACCGGGCTGCCAAAGTGCATGGTTCAGGGAGCGGGCGGCACGCTCTTGCAACAGATGAAAGAACACGCCCTGCACGCTGATGTGCACGACGGTGACCGTTTGTTCTATTTCTCCACAACCGGCTGGGTCATGTGGAACTGGCTCATCACCGGCCTGGCGACGGGCGCGACTTGCATGCTCTACGATGGTTCGCCGTTTGCAGCGCGCAGTGGCGTGCTCTGGAACTTTGCGGAGGCCGAGCGCATCACGCACTTTGGCACCAGCGCGAAGTACATCGATGCGAGCAAGAAAGGTGGGTTGGTGCCATGTCGATCACATGATTTGCCCGCGCTGCGAACGATACTGTCAACCGGCTCGCCGCTGTTGCCGGAGAGTTTTGACTACGTCTATCAGTGCGTAAAAGCGGACGTGCATCTGGCGTCGCTGTCCGGTGGCACCGAGATCATGAGTGCCTTTGTGCTCGGTAATCCGACGCTGCCCGTGTATCGCGGCGAGATGCAGTGTCGCGGCCTGGGCATGGCCGTCGATGTGTTTGACGACAACGGAGCGTCTTTACGGGGCGCGATGGGCGAGCTCGTCTGCACGCAGAGCTTTCCCTCGATGCCGCTTTACTTCATGGCCGATCCCGAAGGCGCGCGCTACCAGGCGGCTTACTTCGAGCGCTTTCCGGGGCTTTGGTGTCACGGCGACTGGTCGCAGATTACCGAGCATGACGGCATGGTGATCGTTGGGCGTTCAGACGCGACCTTGAATCCCGGCGGCGTGCGCATCGGCACGGCGGAAATTTATCGTCAGGTCGAGACGCTTGATGAGGTCATCGAATCCATCGTCATAGGGCAGAATTTTCAGGGCGACGCGCGGGTGGTGCTTTTCGTGAAATTGGCTGACGGCATCAAGCTTGACGACGCGCTCACCGAAAAAATAAAACAACGAATTCGCGACAATACGACGCCGCGTCATGTGCCTGCGAAGGTCGTTCAGGTGCCCGACATTCCGCGTACAAAAAGCGGAAAAATTGTGGAACTGGCGGTTCGCGATGTCGTGCACGGGCGTACGGTGAAGAACATGGATGCCATGGCCAATCCGGAGGCATTGGAGTTTTTTCGTAATCGAACAGAATTGTGGAGTTGATCGACTTTTACTGTGGTCATTCTCGGCGTGAAGCGCCGGGAATCCAGACGGTAGCGACCCAGAGCACTGGCGGCTTGCTCAAGGTTAGTTTCTGGATACCCGGCGCTACGCGTCGAGTATGACGGCATTAACAGTGACACGAGTCAGTTGTACGACTACGCGTCATATTGCAATGCATCAACGCATGATCGCAAATTCGTACAATGACTCTAGATCACTCAAGGGGACACTGTGAACAAACTCTTTCCGAGCGCTGAAGCAGCGCTCTCCGGCGTCATCAAGGACGGGCAATTGCTCGCTGTTGGGGGCTTTGGCCTGTGCGGCATTCCTGAGGCTCTGATCGACGCGCTGGTTGCGTCGGGCGCTAAAAATCTCACGGCGATTTCGAATAATGCGGGCGTAGACGGCTTCGGCCTTGGCAAATTACTCGCCACACGCCAGATCAAAAAAATGATTGCCAGTTACGTGGGCGAAAACAAGGAATTTGAGCGGCAATATCTGGCAGGTGAACTTGAACTTGATTTCACACCGCAAGGCACGCTGGCAGAAAAGCTACGTGCAGGCGGTGCAGGCATTCCGGCGTTCTTTACCAAAACCGGTGTCGGTACCATTGTCGCAAATGGCAAGGAAATCCGCGAATTCGACGGCGTGAATTACGTAATGGAGCGCTCGCTGGTGCCCGATGTATCGCTGGTTAAAGCGTACATCGCGGACAAATCCGGCAATCTGGTTTTCCGCAAAACCGCGCGCAATTTCAACCCGAACGTCGCGATGGCGGGCAAGATCACGATTGTTGAAGTCGAGAAGATTGTCGAGATCGGCGCGCTCGATCCGGATCAAGTGCATTTGCCTGGTATTTACGTTCACCGCATTGTGCTGAACGCCACGCCCGAGAAGCGCATCGAGCAGCGCACCATTACGAAAGCTGGAGTTTAAACATGGCCTGGAATCGCGATGAAATGGCGGCGCGCG
>JAYVPF010000195.1:0-5288 GCA_043757535.1 Burkholderiales bacterium | reverse complement strand
GCCGCCCAGCCGCTCAAGGGAGCACGCATTACCGGCTCGATCCACATGACGATCCAGACCGCCGTGCTCGTCGAGACGCTGCAAGCGCTCGGTGCGTCGGTGCGTTGGGCCTCATGCAACATCTATTCAACGCAGGATCACGCTGCCGCAGCGCTCGCCGCACGCGGCACGCCGGTGTTCGCCACCAAAGGCGAAACGCTCGCTGAATACTGGGACTACACCCATCGCATCTTCGAATTCGGCGCAAAAGGCACCGACGGCGAAGGCCCGAACATGATCCTCGACGACGGCGGCGATGCCACGTTGTTGATGCATCTCGGCCAGCTCGCTGCCAAAGACGCCTCGCTCATCGCGAACCCGACGTCAGAAGAAGAAACCTGCCTGTACGCCGCGATCAAAGCCAAGCTCGCCGTTGATCCAACCTGGTACGAGCGCAAGGCCAAACACATTATCGGGGTGACCGAAGAGACGACCACGGGCGTGTTGCGTTTGAACGAAATGTCCGCGAAGGGCACGCTGTTGTTCCGCGCCATTAACGTGAACGACTCCGTCACCAAGAGCAAGTTCGACAACCTGTACGGCTGTCGCGAATCGCTGGTCGACAGCATCAAGCGCGCAACCGACGTGATGATCGCCGGCAAAGTGGCTTGTGTGGCCGGTTATGGCGATGTGGGCAAAGGCTCGGCGCAGGCGCTGCGTGCGTTGTCCGCTCAAGTGTGGGTGACCGAGATCGATCCGATCAACGCGTTGCAAGCCGCGATGGAAGGCTTCAAAGTCGTGACCATGGAATACGCCGCTGACAAGTGTGACATTTTCGTGTCTGCTACCGGCAACAAGAGCGTGATTCGTTACGAACACATGGCCGCGATGAAAGACGAAGCCATCGTTTGCAACATCGGTCACTTCGACAACGAAATCGACGTCGCCTCACTCGAAAAATGCACCTGGGACGAGATCAAACCACAAGTCGATCACATTATTTTCCCGGACGGCAAAAAGATCACGTTGCTGGCCAAAGGCCGTCTCGTGAACCTTGGTTGCGCGACGGGTCATCCCAGCTTTGTGATGAGCTCATCGTTCACCAATCAGGTGATCGCGCAGATGGAGCTGTTTACCAAGCAGGACGCTTATGAAAACGGCAAGGTCTACGTGTTGCCAAAGCACCTCGACGAAAAAGTTGCGCGTTTGCATCTGAAAAAAGTTGGCGCGATGCTGACTGAACTGACGACTGAGCAAGCGGCGTACATTGGCGTGAGCAAGGCTGGACCGTACAAGCTGGATACGTACCGCTATTAGCGTTCGTAGGGTGGGCACTCCGTGCCCACGCCGCGCACTAACGCAACACGGTGGGCACAGGGTGCCCACCCTACCGGAGACAACATGATTCGCTTACTAATCGTCTGGGTACTCAATGCCGTCGCTTTGATGGCGGTCGCGTATTTCATGCCGCAAATCAAGGTGACGAGTTTTGTCTCCGCGTTGATCGCAGCGTTCGCGCTGGGTGCGGTCAACACGCTGATTCGTCCGGTGCTCACACTCCTGACGCTGCCAATTTCGATCCTAACGCTGGGCTTTTTCTATCTTGTGCTCAACGGCTTGTTGTTCTGGATGGTCGGAAAAATGCTGAATGGATTTTCCGTCGATGGCTTTTGGGCCGCAGTGTTTGGCGGGCTGCTCTACGGATTGATCTCGTGGCTGTTGTCGATGATTATTCCGTTCGGAAAAAAATCTAAAGCACTCTAATTCGTTGCCATGCGCGCTGATGTGTTGCTCGTTCACCGGGGGCTCGCGCCGTCGCGTACCGCTGCGCAGCGCCTGATTGCGGCGGGGCACGTGTACGCTCGCGACGGTGCAACTAAAGTCGCGCTGACCAAACCGAGCGTGAGCGTTCACGATGACGTTCAACTCGAAGTGGAAGCCAGCGAACTGGATCGCTTTGTCTCGCGCGGTGGACTCAAGCTGGACGGCGCATTGACGCACGTTGGGCTGAATGTTGTGCAATTGCGCTGCCTTGATGTTGGGCAATCAACGGGTGGTTTCACCGATTGCCTGTTGCAACGCGGTGCGGCACAGGTGGTTGGCGTAGACGTCGGGCACGATCAACTGCATGCGCGCCTGCGTGCGGATGCGCGAGTGACTTGCATTGAGGGCGTGAATGCACGAACGCTAGATGCGGAAACCTTTGTAGGAGCGGCTCTGCCGCGACCTGCATCGGAGAGCTCCGACGTTGGGTCGCGGCAGAGCCGCTCCTACAGCGTTAGTTTTGACTTGATCGTCGCCGACGTGTCGTTTATCTCAATTACCAAAGTGTTGCCGCAATGGCGCGCACTTTTGCGCGAAGGCGGGAGAGTGTTGTCGCTAGTCAAACCGCAATTTGAAGTCGGCGCTGACAACTTGGCCCGAGGCGGCATCGTTCGCGATGTGTCGCGCTACCCAGTTGTTGAAAAAACAATTCGAAAATCTTTTATTGATGCAAGGCTTATCGTGCTCGACTACTTCGACAGCTCGATCACCGGCGGCGACGGAAACCGCGAATTTTTCGTTTACGCAAAGGCATCCACATGAGCGCGCAACACGACGAATTTCGTGATTACTGCATAGAGCTTTTCGCGTCGCTGGTTCCGCGAGCCGGGATCGCGGGCATCGCAGCAAAGCGGATGTTCGGCGGCATTGGTTTTGCTATCGATGGCAAGACGTTTTCTATCATCGCGATGGATCAACTCTGGCTCAAGGTTGATGATGAATCGCGCAGCGAATTCGAAAACGCGGGTTGCCAGATATTTACCTACGACATGGCCAGCAAGCCACGCAGTATGAGCTATTACACCGCGCCCGTCGATGCCATGGAATCCGCCGCATTGATGGCACCGTGGGCAGAGCACGCTTGGGGTGCAGCGCTCCGCGCCGCCAGCAAGAGCACCAAAAAGACAAAGAAAACAAAGAAAAAATGAACAATATTTCATTCGAATTTTTCCCACCCAACACGCCAGAAGGCGCGCTGAAATTGCGCACCGTCACGCAACAACTCGGCGCGTTATCGCCTGAATTCTTCAGCGTGACCTACGGCGCGGGAGGCTCGACGCGTGACAAAACGCTGGCCACCGTGCTCGAAATCATCGAGTCTGGCCACGCTGCGGCACCGCATCTTTCCTGCATCGGCGCGACCCGACAAAGTATCGCCGAAACCCTCGCGCTGTACAAGGAGAAAGGCATTCGCCGCATCGTTGCCTTGCGCGGTGATATGCCGAGCGGCACCGGCGCAATGGGCGATTTCGCCTACGCCACGGACCTCGTGCGCTTCATCCGCGAAGCGCACGGCGACGACTTCGTGATCGAAATTGCGGCCTATCCCGAATACCACCCACAATGCCGTTACGCTGAAGCCGACCTCAACAATTTCGTGACCAAAGCCAAGGCTGGTGCGCATTCTGCGATCACGCAGTTTTTTTTCAATGCCGACGCTTATTTTCACTTCGTCGACGAAGTCAGAAAGCGCGGCGTCACCATCCCCATCGTGCCCGGCATCATGCCGTTTCATAACTTCTCGAAGATCGCCCGCTTCGCCGCGAAAGACGCAATTGACGTGCCGCGCTGGATCGCGCTCAAAATGGAAGGTTTCATGGACGACGCCGCGTCGATCCGCGCGTTCGGCGCCGATGTCATCACGCAGCTCTGCCAGCGCCTTCTGGATGGGGGCGCGCCCGACATTCATTTCTACACAATGAATCAAGCCGCGCTGACCATCGAAATTGTCACCCGCTTGCGCAGCAACGCCGTTTAACCGACAGGACACCCACATGAGCAACCACGTCATCCACACAGACCTTGCCCCTGCCGCCATCGGCCCTTACTCACAAGCCATTAGCGTGAATTTCGCTTTCAAGGGCACTGTGGTTTTCTGCTCCGGTCAGATCGGACTGAACCCCGCGACCGGCAATTTGCGCGAGGGCTTTGACGCGCAAGTTGATCAGGCGTTTGCCAATGTTCAGGCCGTCGTAGCAGCTGCCGGCGGCGAGCTTTCAGGCATCGTGAAGTTGACGCTATTTCTCACCGATCTCGCGAACTTCGCCGTGGTTAACGCGAAGATGGAGTCGCTGTTTCAGAAGCCGTATCCCGCGCGCTCGACGGTGGGTGTGGCGTCCTTGCCGAAGGGTGCGCTGTTCGAGGTTGAGGCGACACTGGTCGTTTGACGGCGGCGCTGAAAAATACCGGAGCCAACCGACGTCGCGCCGCGCGCCGCGTTACTGTGGTCGCAAACGCTTCACTTCTTCATCGGTTGGCATCACATCTTTGCCGTCGACATAGCGCCATCCTGTCATCACGCCTTTGCCCTCTTTTTGTGCAAGGCGGCCAACGAACGCGCCCATCGTGGACTGATTATCCTGTGCGCGCCAAGTGATCTTGCCGAAGGGGCTGTCTACGACCAGATTTTTCATCGCTGCCTGCATCTTGGCAACATCGGTCGAGCCTGATTTTTTAAGCATTGCGGCAATGGATTTCATTGTTGAATATCCAACCACCGAGCCCAAGCGCGGATGATCGTTGTACTTTGCCAGATAGGCTTCGCGGAACGCTTTGTGCTCCGGCGTGTTGATCTGCTCCCACGGGTAGCCGGTGACCAGCCAGCCGGTTGGCGTTTCGTCTTTCAACGTGTCGAGGTATTCCGGTTCGCCAGAGAGCAGGCTCACCACGGGGCGATCCTTGAACAATCCGCGCGTGTTGCCTTCACGCACAAATTTTTGCAGGTCAGCGCCGAAGGTGACGTTGAAGATGGCGTCGACTTTGGCGTCGATCAGCGCTTGTGCCACCGCGCCTGCGTCAATCTTGCCCAGCGGCGACGCAAGCTCAACGAACTCAACGCCGCCAGACGGTTGTGCCGAGATCAAAAGCTTTTTGAACGACGCGGCAGCAGACTGGCCGTATTCATAGTTCGGGTACACGATGCCCCAGCGCTTTTTGTTCAACTTGGCGGCTTCGGGCACGAGCATGGTTGTCTGCATGTAGGTCGATGCGCGCAGGCGATAGGTGTACGCGTTGCCGTTACCCCAGGTGACTTTGTCAGACAGCGGCTCGCTGGCGACGAACAGCACTTTGCGTTGCTTGGCGAAATCACCCACTGCGAGGCCGATGTTCGAGAGGAAAGTACCCGCGATCAGCGCGACTTTTTCACGCGACACGAGTTCTTCGGCGGCGCGCACGGCATCACCCGGGTTAGCGTTGTCGTCGCGGAACACGGTTTCCAGCTTTTTGCCGCCGACGCCGCCCGCTTTGTTGATTTCGTCCTGCGC
>JAYVPF010000194.1:0-20227 GCA_043757535.1 Burkholderiales bacterium | reverse complement strand
GCAAGCTATCTGCTGATGGATGAGAGCGGCAAGGCGGGTCAGGCTTACGCCGCGAAAACGACACCGCACATGTACGTGATCGACCCGAGCGGCAAGCTTGTTTACGCAGGCGGCATCGACGACAAACGCAGCACCAATCTGGCCGATGTGAAGACGGCAAAAAACTTTGTGCGCGCCGCGTTGGATGAGACGTTGGCTGGGAAACCGGTGACGATTGCGACGGCGCAGCCATACGGTTGCAGCGTTAAATATCAGTAACAGCTTTTAACTAAACTGCCCTTAAAGCACCAATTCGCTGGGGCTTTAGCTTTGTTAAGCTTTATGTCGATAATTGGGTTATTCAGCATCCATGCCCATATGGATTGGGCGTTTCAGCGAAAAGCTGATTAACGTAATCTGGCGGCTGAGTCGCAAGTTCTGAGTTGGCGTCATGCTCGGCAAAGCCGGAAATCCAGAACGTGCGCAATCGCAATTGCGGTGAGTAAAGCGACTTCTCAGTGACGTGCTGGATACCCGGCTGCGCCGAGCATGACGGCGGTAGGTGAAGCCTCAACTTCGCGTAATGCCCTTGTAGGAGCGGCTTGCCGCGACCTTCGCGTTGACCGCTGACGTGTCGCGACAAGTCGCTCTACAAAAGCCCACCTGATTAGTTACGTGTCTCAGGTAAAAAGTTGTCATTCTGAGCAGCGCGAAGGATCAGTACGGCAGCAGATGCGATCACCACGAGCTTTTGCGTATGCCACCGGATGTTTCGCTTCGCTCAACATGACAGCATGGGTTACAGGGCGTCTATCTGAGGCACGTAACTAATCAGGAAATCCAAAGCCATTTATCTGGACGGCCAAGGCCAAAGACATCCTGCAAAAGGTTATCCGCGCCAACCGCCGCTTAAGTAGTAAACAGAATGCAACACTACACTAGCGAATGACATTTTTGCCGAAACCGGATCCACTTGATGGCGTCGGATGATTAAATAGCTTTAGCGTGAACGTCCCATTGCATAGGGGCTAAGCGTGAATTATAGCCTTTATCGACTTTTAGGACAATATTGATAAATGCCCTATAAAACGGTTATCACAGCGCGCTTTTGTTTAAAGCTGTTGATTTTTTTCTGCGGTCAATATCTGAATTTACTAGCCGTGGCGATGCCATTGGCATAAAGTGTAGCTATGAAAAATCTCTTTGTCACAGTCCGTGTGACGGCGTTTGTGGTGCTCAGCGCGATGTCAACGCTGATCGCCATAGCGCGCGGGCAACCGCTTCCCGCTGGGTTCTCCGACGCCCTCGTCGTCGCCGTCCCGGCACCGACAGCGATGGCGTTCGCACCTGATGGGCGAGTCCTCATCACCAGCCAGAGTGGCTCGCTACGCGTGATCAAAAATGGCGTGTTGCAGGAACAGCATGCGCTGATCTTCAACGCCACAAGCGACGGTAGCGAGCCTAAGATTTGCACGGGTAGCGAATCGGGTCTTCTCGGCGTTGCCCTCGACCCGCAATTCAGCGCCAACAAGTTTGTCTATCTCTTCTATACCGCGCGCAACGGATCGAACTGCGCGTCGCCGAACTACACCGCTCTGAATCCTCCCGACACCACGGTTGATGGCACCTATTCGGCGTTCAATCGCAGGGTCAATCGGGTGTCACGATTTGTGCTCGGCACTGCCACTCATTCCGATCTGGTTGATCCTGCAACTGAGGTGATCCTCGTTGACCGCATGCCATCCCGCAACGGCAACCACAATGCGGGCGACGTGCACTTTGGCAAGGATGGATATCTCTACATCAGCATCGGTGATGGTGGCACCGATTACAACGGGGTCAGCCCCGGTGCCGGCGGCGCTAACGATGCCTCGCGCGATACCCATGTGTTGACCGGGAAACTGTTGCGCATCACGCGCGACGGCGGCGTGCCGCCCGACAACCCGTTTACAGGCGCTGCCAGCGGGCGCTGCAATGTCACTGGTGCGACCACCCCGGGATTTCATTGTCAGGAGACCTTCGCCTGGGGCTTGCGCAATCCGTTTCGTTTCACGATGGACTCGAACGCGACCCGTACGCGCGTCTACATCAACGATGTCGGGCAGGGGCTTCGAGAAGAGGTAGACGAGCTACAACTCGGTGCCGATTACGGGTGGAACTGTCGCGAGGCTAACGTCGTGAACAACACCGGTGGCCCGTGCGACCCGGTTCCCGCAGCGATGGTCGATCCGGTTTTTTCGTATGGGCGCGCGGCGGGTTTGGGCGTCGACGTCAGCAACTGCACATCGATTACCGGCGGCGCATTCGTGCCTAACGGCATCTGGCCAGCGGTGTACAACAACAAGTACCTGATCGCCGATTTCGTGTGCAGTAGCATTTTTGTCATCGCGACCGATGGCACACCCACGACGCCCATTGCCACGGCCACCACCTTCGTGGGCCCACCCGGCACCAATGGGGCCACGTCGATGCGCTTCGCACCCAATGGCAATACCGAGGCGCTCTACTACGTCACCTACGGCGGGGGCGGTCAGTTGCGAAAGATCACCTATGACACCACCGTTGATATCACCTTTAACGCCACGCCGTCCGGTCTGCGCTTGAGCGTCAACGGCGCACTGCGCGCCACACCGTTCACCGTCACCACCGCAGTCGGCGCCGCGCTTTCCGTCACCGCGCCGGATCAAAACCTGGGTGGCAATGGTTATCGCTTCAACAGCTGGTCGGACGCGGGCGCGCGCACGCACCTGTACAACGCGCCCACCACCGCCGCGACGCTCACCGCCGCGCTCACCGCCGGTGCGTTCGTGCCCAGTCTCGACATCGACAACGACGGAAATTTTGACGCGGCGACCGATGGCGTTTTGCTGTTGCGCTATCTGCTGGGCATGCGCGACGCCGCGCTGACCAGCGCAGCCACAGGCCAGAATGCCGAACGAAATGCCCTCACCATTGCGAGCTATATCGCCGCGCTCGGCAATGCGCTTGACATCGATGGCGACTCAAGTGTGAGGGCGGCGACGGATGGACTTTTGGTATTGCGCTACCTGCTGAATTTGCGCGGTGCCGCATTAGTCAGCGGTGTGAAAGCAACTGCGGCCGATGCTGCCACGATTGAGGCTAAATTGCAGACGTTGCTGCCCTAATTCCATTTCTAAATCAATACTGACTTTGTCGCTCTCGCCTTGCCGTGCTCACGCACTGTCTGCGGCTCAGCTTCGCGTCATTATTAATTTAGAAACGGAATATGAAGCTCGCTGCCTATGGCTGCGGTACGCAGAAGTTCACGCCCTCGCCATCCCAGCCTAGCGCAACAAACGCGTCATAGGTTGCGAGACTCGCCGTGAAGCGATGATTCGGATCGTCCGGGAAGCGGATGCCGCCACGGAACAATCGATACACCGGAATTTGCCCGCTCGCGCAGCGACCGCCGGGCCCGGAAACGAGCGGCAAAAAGGCCCAAGAATCGACGCCCTCATTGACCGGCAACCGGGGTGTCGAGGCGTTGCCAGGATTGAGCGCGATGAGCGCGGCTTTGTCGCTGTCGAGCAGCGTGTAGAAGTGGCTGCCGCGCGAGGCATGCACGGCGATCTGATCGAAATAAAAGCGGGAGAGGGCTTTGGTTCCTGCAAACTCCGTCGCGTAGACCGGAAAACTGAACCCCGTGCGGTTGAAGTCCGCGATGGTGTCGAGGGCTGTCTTGTCGTCGTCACGCGATGTAATGAAGTAGTAATTGAGCGGTGAGTACAGATACTCGACCATGGTTTTTGTAGTGCTTACGCTGGCAACGGCGGTTCCTGACAAGCTCACGGAAACAGGCGTTGCGTTCGCGGTGGCGTTGTGGCTGATTGTTAACGTTCTCACCAGCGTAGCGGCCGTGGTGGGCGCGAATCGCAGTGACAGCGTGCAACTTGCGCCGGGGGCCATGGACGCTCCCACGACACAGTTGCCGCTTACCCATGGAAACGCTACGCCTGAGTCGGACACGCCGGTGATGATGAGCGGGGCAGTGCCCACGCTCTTGACCGTGATCGTTTGCGCGGCAGACAGCGAGCCCACCACAATGGCACCAAACGACAATGACGACGGCGTGACCTGAATGTCCGCCGTCGGCGGCACCGTCGCGGTTCCGGAGACCGCAACGGTGCTCGTCGCGCCTGATGCATTGTGGCTCACGGTGATGGTTCCGCTAAGGGTGCCTGCAACCGTTGGGTTGAATCCCACTGACACGTTGCAACTCGCACCCGCTGCTATCGTGCCACAACCGCTAATCAACGAAAACTCAGCGTTACTGCTGGTGACCGAGGCGACGATGAGTGCGGTAGTGCCAGTGTTGTCGATGGCGAACTGCTGGCTGCTTGCGCTCGCGCCGACGGGGGTGGCGGGAAAGGCGAGCGCGGTGGGTGAAACCTGCGCAACGGGCGAGCCAGCAGCGGCGGGATTGCCGATGTAGGCGGCCAGGTCGATGAACTGCTGTGTCGCCATAACGCCCTTGAGGAACGCCATCTGAATGACGTTGTTGAGCGCAACACCAATTGCACCGGGGTTATCGGCGGCTTTGAGAATTTTGTTCTGGTTGATGAGCGGGTTCGGCGTGTGACACGCTCCCGCGCTGCAACTCAATTGCCCGGTCACCTGCGGTGTCGTGTAGACGAGTTTGCCAGCGCTGATGTCCTGCGCATGGCTGGTCGAAGGCATGTCGCTAGCGCAAATCGCCCACAACACCGAGACAGCGTTCAACCATAATCGCGATTCGAATGACTTCATTAATACAGTCTAGGCAGTAAGGGCGCTCGTTGCTCTTGCTCTTGTTTGGACACACGCGTATCGGTTAAATTCCGGCAACGGTTTAACCCATGAAACCCATGTCAAAACCACCGGGATGAGCGGCTGCTAGGGTCGGGAAAACAGGCTTCGGCCCTGTCGTCAAATCTGCAACCGGCACGCCAAACCATTTGGCAACGGTTGCCACCACCGCGTCGCTTGACGTGGTGGGCAACAGCTCGCCACGTGATAGCGAGTGGTTAAGCTGATTGGCGATACGCGTGGTTCCAGAATAGGGGGACGGTGGCAGGCCGACCCGTGGCACCGCGCCCGCTGCGCCATCGAGCTGCATGTAAATCGGCGTCGTTGCGGGCACCGAAGTCACGTTGTGATTCTGCCCGTAAATCTTGCCGCCTTGAACCGCTCCGCCGAGCACAATCTGGTGTGTGCCCCAGCCGTGATCGCAACCACCGGAGTTGGAGTCGAGCGTTCGACCAAATTCGGACAGGGTGAAAAGCGTGACATGATCACGCGCGGTTTCGCCTGCCGCACCGCCGATCACGCTCACGTTGCCCATGGCGGTCCAGAAGGCGTTAATCGCCTTGCTGATTTTGACGTTGTTTGACGTGTTCGTCGGCCAAAACTCAGTGCCATGGGTATCGAAGCCTCCGAAACCGACGAAGAATATTTGCCGCTTGAGCGGCGTGCCACCGGCACCGAACTGAGCGCTCGCACGAATCATCGCTGCCACCATCCGCAGCTCCGTCGCGAGGTAGTTGTTGGCAACGACGGGCACGAACGGCGCGACGATATCCTCGGTGGGTGGACTCGTGAGAAATGCTGCCGCGATGATCGCTTGCGTGTCGATCGACTGGCGCATGGTCTGTCGCCATTGATCGCTATAGATCGAGTTGGCCTCACTGGTCGAATTCATTCGCGTAAGGAAGGCGTTCTTCAGCGCTGCGGTGCCGTTGTAGCCACCGCTTAATCCAATGGGGCCACCGGAGACACAGTAGGGCAACGCTGGGTTGGCGCTAATAAAGCTGGACGAAGTGTTGCAAGTGGTCACCGGCGGGGTCGCTGTCGAGGTTTGCAATCGGCCAAAGCCGCCGACGCCCACCTGATATGCAATGGCGCTAGGCGATGGATTGATTTCAGTCAGCATGAACGTGTTGCTACCGTCGACCGAGATTTGCGTTGGCACTTGCGCGCCCGCATTGAGCGTGGTGATCGTTGAGTGGTTGGCGATGCGACCCCCAATGCCCACCGACGGATTGGCTGTGTCAGCGGTGCCACTCAGCCAGCTTTTTTGCTGGTCGTCATGAGAATAGAGATTGAGCGGTGTCTTCGGGCGCGAGGCGGACGGGCCGTACCACTGTGCCCGTGTGAGCGGCGCGACGAGCGGCCCGACGTTGGCAATTACCGCGAGCTTACCGGTGTCGTAAATCGCTTTCAGCTCGGCGTAATTCGGGTGCAGCGCAAATTGGCGACCGTAGGTGTTGGTCGTCCATCCGCCCGGATTCGCTACGCTATTGCTGGTGGTTGCTGGCAGCGCCGTAGGTGCCAGCAGTGCACGGGTATACGCCAAATTGCCGTTGTTTTGGGTGGGTGCGTCGCCGCCCGGATTGGCCGTGGTGAAGTTGGATCGATCATGGGCGTAGCGATCAAACTCAACGGTGGTGGCAGCCGACGCGGTTCCTGTGGCGTCGCCGTCCTGATAGGGGATCAGGATGTTGGCATTGTCCTGCCCACCATAGAGAAACACGCAGACAATGGCCTTGTAGTCGGTGCCAACCTGCGCTGGCGCGATGCCACCTGCCGCGTGAGCGACATGGTTGAGCGCCTCAAGCGTCGGCAGACCGCCAGCCACGGTTACGCTGGCGGCGGCTTTAAGGAAGTCACGGCGCTGCTGAAAATTTTTGAAATTCATGATGGCGTTCGCCTAGCGTTGAATCTGGAATTCGGGAAGATGCACGGCGAGCCACAGCGCACCTTTGACACGATCACGCTTTCTCTGTTGCCACGTGGTAAGCGCCGAGTTGTAGGTGCTGATTTGTGTCGCCGTCGGCGGATTGCCCGCCAGAACTGGCGTAGCGATAACGGGGAAAGCGGTGTTGAGCGCAACGGCTAGAGCGTCCCGATTCGTTGTGTTGAGCGAACCCGCGAACAGCACCAGATTGATGTAGTCGAAGATCGCGCTGGCGTCCGTGAACAGCGAAAATAGCTCCGAGAGATCCCCAAGCAGACAGTGCTGGCGTGACGCTGTTGTCGGGTTCGCGCTCGCGATCAGATTCATGTCGCAGCCGTAGCGTCCAATCAAATTGGTATTGAACGCATTGTTGTTGCCGCTGTCACTGGCGGCAACCAGATTGCCGAAATAGTTTTGTGTAGCGGCGATTGCTGTGGTCGTTGTAATTTCAAACTCCGGTGCAATCGCTGCGGCTGTTGATACCGGTCCTGGTGGCGAAAACTCTGGATGGAAATAGTTGAACACGGTGGGCGATTGCAGCGGCCCCTGACTGATGCCGGAGTCCACGTCATCGAGACCGTATGCCAACTGGTAGCGTCCCGACGCTGATGCGGCATTGAACGCCCGGAAGATACCGCTCAGCCGAAGCATTGGCTCCTTAAGCTTGCCGTAGTTCATCGGCGGAGTCACCCCCGTTTGCATCGCTTCGGAATCGAGCAGGATTGCGTTGATTACGGCTTTCATGTCGCCACGCACGCCACCGGTGTTGTTAAACGCTGCCGCGACGCGCGCTACATACGCGGGCGTCGGGGTCGAGGTCACGAAAAAGCGAATGAGGCTTTTACTCAGAAATGGGCCGACGTTCGGATGGCAAAAAATGTTGTCGATCGCCTTGTTGATCGTGGCATACGCTTGCGTGGCATTCACCTTGGTGCGGGTGGCAACCCCGGAGCCCGTGGTATCAATGGCAGGCAGTAACTGATTGCCAGGTAGAGCGGCATTGGTGCAGACCACACCGACCGGAGGCGTCGGATCGGTGTAGGTTAAGAGCTGTTTTGACAAAGCGCTGTGGCGACCGGGGAACGGCACCATTTCGCGTTTCCAGCCGCCTATTTCGGGAGGGAAATTGGCCCCCAGATAAGGGTTATCCGGCGACCAGTTCCACGACGGATGCAGGTCACCATAACCGTCAGTGCAGGGGGTCACGGTAATTAATTTGCAATAGGGGTCATCGTAGGAAAAACCGGTGAATACCTTGGCAAATCCCTTGACGGTGTTCTCGTCGTAGCTGGCAATCGGCTGTAAGCTGCTATCGAGCAATTTCTCGCCGTTGGCGTCGAGCATGTACAGGCCCACGCCGAACAACTGCAGCACTTCCCGGGCGAAGTTCTCATTGGGATTGGCGCTGCCGCCATCATTCTTCAAGTGACTGAGATAGCGCCCCATCGCGGGGGACATGGCGACTTTGTAGAGGATGTCGCGGTAATTGGTGAACGCGTTGTCCGCGAGTAAATCAAGGTAGCCTGACAACTCATAGGGATTGTCCGAGTTGCCATTTGACGAGACCACCAAAATTTCCGATAGCGCAAAGGCGGTGCGTTGTCGCAGTTGATCGGGACTTGTCAGCGCCTGTCCCCAGAACGATTCGCGACTCATTTCGTCGTAGAAATTGGCGGCAACTGCGTCGTACTCGGCCTTGCGCGTCAACAGATACTGAAAATGCGTACTCGGTCGTGGCATCGCTGTCTGGGTGCCGATCCACTGCATAGCACGCGCGCCATGGTCTGCCCCCGGCTGCGCTAGAAACGTGGCGACGTCGGCGCGACTGGCGCCGAATAGTTGATTGCATCAGAAACCGGGCCGCCTCGAACTGCGCTGCTGTCGGTGGGCTGACGACCGGTGGCGTGCAGCCAGAATCGACAAATGACTTCAACTGCGGGGCCAGAGTGCGCGTGGCGTAGGGTCCGGCTCTGCCATCTGGAAGCCAGCTCGTACTACTGAAACCGAACACGTTTCGGGCGATGATGGCGGCATCATCAAGATCGAATACGCCGTTGCCATTCACGTCGAGCTTGTCGACGTTGGCGCTGATGTTCGTCTCAACGGTGGTCGAGTTGGCTGTGGTGCCGGCCACTAGCGCCGCGCCACGTAAGCCGCGAGCGTAGCGAACCAGCAGCACGCCATCGCGTAGCGAATCCGCTGTCACATTGCCAGCAACGTTAAACGGGCAAATCGCCTGAGCCGAGGCCACGGCGAAAAGCGCAAAAGCAGCGGCAAGGGAACTCAAAAACTTCATTGGCATATCCCGAAAAGTCCGAAACAAATTTGCCAGTTAGTTTATGGCATTGTCATGACTGTTTCAACGGTGGGCCAACTGTGCGCGACCAAAGGTGCACAGATGCCGATGATGTGTCGCCACTTTCGGTGCGGAAGCGGTGTACACCACCAGAAGTGGCAAAGCGTCTCGTAGACAGCTTTTTCGCGAAATGCCTATTTCAAAGGGGCTGGTGGCAATAAATTGCAAGTGTCGAGTATTTGATAAATGGCCACGTAGCCCAATAAATATGAACATTACAAGCAAATGCTGTTAGGCGGGCTCGTCGTAAATATCCGTTACCCGCGCGGCAAACTCGCCGCGCCGCAGCTTCACACGGACGGCTGAATTGATGGGTAGCGTTGCCGCATCGGATGCGCTGCTGCCGTCTGCTGCGAACACCACGGCATAACCGCGATCCAGCACCTGTTGCGGATTGAGCAAATCGAGCGCCTGCGCGGTCTGCGCGAGACGGCTTGACTGCGCGGTGAGCAGGTTCGACATCAGCGCGTTCATGCGCATTCCTGCGCGCTTAACGCGAACTGATGTTGCAGGTGGCCGTTGTATCTGCAACGCCAGCCGCTGATGTGCCCGCGCCAGTCGCGCACGCCGTTCCGGGTCGGCGACCGTCAGCGCACGGTGCAGCCGGGCATGCAGCCGTAACAGGGCTTCACGCCACGGCGCGATCACCGCGCTGCTACTGCGCAAGCGATCAGTGGCGCGATCAAGGCGCTCACCCAGACGATCCAGCCGCCGGCGCAGCGCATCGGTCGCACGTTCGGCGAAAGCATGGACAAGCGCGCTGATGGCGTCGCGCTCAGGCGTCACCAGCGCCGCCGCAGCGGTAGGCGTTGGCGCGCGTACATCCGCCGCAAAATCGCACAAAGAGAAATCGGTTTCATGGCCGACGGCGCTGACGATCGGAAGGGTGGACTCGGCTACCGCGCGCGTCAATGCCTCATCGTTGAACGCCCACAAATCTTCCATGCTGCCGCCGCCGCGACCAATGATGAGCACGTCACATTCCCTGCGCTGGTTCGCCGCAGTCAGCGCCCGCAACAACTCGCGCGGCGCGTTGACGCCCTGAACACTCGCCGGGTAGACGATGACGCCAGCGCCCGGCCAGCGATCACGCAATAGGCGCAGCATGTCGGCGAGCACCGCAGCTTTCGTCGACGTGATCAGACCAATGCGTTTTGGAAACGCGGGCAACGCACGCTTTTTGTCGTCGTCAAACAAGCCCTCGGCGAACAGCTTCGCTTTCAGACGCAGAAACGCTTCGTATAACTGCCCGACGCCCGCGAGCCGCGCCTGCTCAACGGCGAACTGCAAACTCCCTCGCGGCTCGTAAATCGCGGGGCGCAGTCGCAGCTCAACCTGCGCACCATCTTTCAACTCAAAACCAACCAGCGCTGCACGATTGCGATACAGCACACAGGCAATCTGCGCCGCCTCGTCTTTCAAATCGAAATAGCAGTGACCCGACGCGGCACGCTTGAATCCGGAAATTTCGCCGGTCACCCAACTCAGCGGCAACGCGCGCTCCAGCGCTGATTTTGCGCGTTGTAGCAACACCGACACTGAAATCGGATCAGTGTTGGGGGTGCTTGGGTTTTCGGCGTTATCTGTCCAAGACATGGGGGTGGGCACGCATCCAGGAATAATCTGGGTTGAGTTCGATTGTTTTCGGCAGCAAACGCACAGAGTGTGGTGCAAGTGCTTGATCGAGTTTACTTTTTTGTCGTCCGGTCAGCGAGCAAAAGAGCAGATCACGATTGCGTGCGGGTTTCGGCGCACTCGGGCAAGTTATCAGGTGAGTTATCCACAAACGATGTGGGCAACTTTGTCGCTTCGAAGCGGCGCTCAGCGCATGGCATCGCGTCGTGGGGGGCATTGCAAAGCGTTGCCAGATGCGCGTCCGGCGGTACAAAAGCGCATCGTTACAATGTGCAATTGCACAAATAGATATTGTCCAACCCCGAATGAGTTCCGTGACCCAGGGCGCAGCGACCAACGCGAAAATCAACGCCGTTGACGGCAAAGGTGAACACAAGTCGCCTTCAAACTTCATTCGACAGATTATCGATGCCGACCAGTTGAGCGGCAAACACAATCGCAAGGTTGTCACGCGCTTTCCGCCCGAACCGAACGGCTACCTGCACATTGGACACGCCAAAGCCATTTGCCTGAACTTCGGTCTTGCCAAAGATTATGGCGGCGTTTGTCATCTGCGTTTCGACGACACCAATCCGGTGAAGGAAGAGCTTGAGTACGAAGAATCGATCAAGGAAATGGTCGAATGGTTGGGCTTTTCGTTCACCGATCATCTCTACTATGCGAGCGATTATTTCGGCAAGTTATACGAATTTGCGCAGCACTTTATCGAGCGCGGGCTGGCCTACGTCGACAGCCAATCCGCCGATGAAATTCGCGCCAGTCGAGGCACGCTAGTCGAGCCCGGGGAGAACTCGCCGTTCCGTGATCGAGCGCCTGAAGAAAACCTGCGCCTGTTCGATGAAATGAAGCGCGGCCTGCATGCCGACGGTGTGCACATTCTGCGCCTGAAGATGGACATGGGCTCACCCAACATCAATCTGCGTGACCCGGCGATTTATCGCATTCGTCACGCCGAACACCATCGCACCGGTGACGCGTGGTGCGTGTACCCGCTGTACGACTACACGCACTGCATCAGCGACGCGATTGAGCGCATTACGCATTCGCTCTGCACGCTTGAATTTGAAGCGCACCGACCGCTCTATGACTGGGTGCTGGAGCGTCTGGTTGAAACCGGCCAGTTACCCGCACCAAATCCGCAGCAGATCGAGTTTTCGCGGCTGAATTTGAGCTACACCGTGATGAGCAAACGGAAGCTGTTAGAGCTGGTTGAAACCGGCCTTGTCAACGGCTGGGACGACCCACGCATGATGACGCTGGCGGGCTTGCGTCGACGTGGTTTCACACCGGGATCGATCCGCCTGTTTGCCGAGCGCGCAGGCGTGTCGAAAGCGCATCAGTGGATTGATATGGCCGACCTTGAGCGTGCATTGCGTGATGATCTCGATGCCACGGCGCTGCGTGCGATGGCCGTACTCGACCCGGTTCGCGTGGTGATCGAAAACTATCCCGAAGGTCAGTTTGAACAATGCTCAGCCAAGGTCAATCCGCATGATGACGCAGCCGGTTCGCGCAGCTTCAAATTCGCGCGCGAAGTGTTCATCGAGCGTGAAGATTTCATGGAGACCCCGGTCAAAGGATTTTTCCGTTTAGCGCCCGGCACCGAGGTGCGCCTGCGTCACGCCTTCATCATCAAATGCGAACGCATTGAGAAGGACGCATCGGGAAACGTCACCACGATCTACGCCACCTACGATCCCGCGACCAAAAGCGGCACCGGCGGTCGCAACGTCAAAGGCGCGATTCATTGGGTCAGCAAGGTGGACGGGATTCAGGCCGAAGTGCGCTTATACGACCGCCTGTTCAATGTCGAGAACCCAGATTCAGGCGAAGGCGATTACAGAACTTATCTCAATCCGCATTCGCTGAAATCAGTGACGGCTTGGCTCGAACCGTCGCTTGCGAACGCTAAGGCGGACGAAAGCTACCAGTTCGAACGCAACGGCTACTTCACGCCAGATCGCGTCGACTCAAAGCCTAGCGCACTGGTGTTCAATCGGGCGGTGACGTTGAAGGATGGTTGGAAGCCCGCCTAGTCAACGAAAAACGCCATAATTCGGCCATGAGTAGCACCGTCGATCAGCAACCCATCAGCCGCACCATCGGCAAGCGTCGCGAGCGCGATGGCCAAGTCATGACGAGCGAAGATCGTGTGCGCGCGACCACCATGGCACAGTACGCCACGCGCGCTCCCAAGGGCGTGTTCATCTACGACTCGCATGAAGCAATGGACGCAGATCGGCTGCGCTGGACGGTCGACGCGATGGTCGCCAAAGCAAAAATTGCCGCACCCTGAAATTTTCACCCGCGTGATTTCGCTGCCGCATGACTGAATTCACTCGACCCGCAACATGGCAAGACGTGCTGCAAGTCGTCAAGTATCTCGACGAAGCCGGTGCCGACTATGCGCTGGTCGGCGGATACGCAATTGCCGCGCACGGCTTCAATCGATTCTCGGAGGACATCGATATTTTGGTCGATGCAAGCGCTGCGAACGCCAGCCGCTGGGTCGCTGCACTGTCGCGTTTGCCCGACGGCGCAGCTCGTGAACTGGCCGCTGAGGCAGACGTTTTCGCTAACGACAGTCGCTACGCTATTCGTATCAACGACGAGATTACGATTGACGTCATGCCGTCCATCGCAGGCTATTCGTGGGACGAGATGAAGTCACACATCATCCGTCGCGAAATCGACGGCATTGCCGTGCCATTGCTTGACCTCGAAGGGTTACTAAAAACGAAGCAAGGCTTAAGACCGAAAGATCAGCAAGACGCGCGAGTTCTAACCGAGGCAATACGGCGGCTTGCTGCGGACAAGTAACGGCGCTTCGCCTCACCCACCAAACAACTCGCTGTGCGTTCCCGCCCGAACAAAGTTGATCCGCATCTCCAGCACCTGATAAATCAGTAAAAAGTCGCCGCCAATGTGGCATTCGCGATGGTCATCCCATTGCCCTTTGAGCGCATGGTCAAGCCATTCGGTGCCGAGCGGCGCATCATTCGCGATTAACAGCAGCATCGCCTGCTTCAGGCGGTGCATGTCATAGCGATCGGAATGCGACAGTCGCTCCCAATCCTTTTGAAATGCCTTGGTGTAGTCGCAAGTGCGCGGTGGAGCGGCACGCTTGCTTGCTGCCGGTTTAGCGGTGCTTTTCGAGGCCATCGAACAGCGCGTCAGCGTTGGCAAAGCGGGTACGCCGCGCCGCCATCAACGCGCGTGACTCCTCCATCGCGGCCAGCGTTTCTGCATTGGGCACCTTGAGTTCGAGCGGAAAGGCCTGCTCAATCACCACCCGCCGCAAAAATAGACGCACCGCATCCGACACCGACAAGCCCATCGCCGCCAGTGTCTCGGTGGCCTCGTCCTTTGTGGACTCATCCACACGAACATGAAGCATGGTGGTTTGAGCGCTCATAGGCGTAACTCCGTTTGAATAAATTTAATTATGTATCTCATTTGAGATGCGGTCAAATTTTTGTGCGATGCTGTGGCACAACCACAAAAATCTGGCCACAGATTTGAGCGTAGGGTGGGCACCCTCTGCCCACCACAACGGCTTACGCACCAGATCGCCTCCAGCACAGCCACGGCTACTATAGGTACAAATCAAGGGCGCACGGGGCGCTCTACTCCGTGGCACACATCCATGACTGAAACCGCAGACATCGTCCTCTTCACCGTCAACGATTTTGAAACCCAAGAGGTTTCGCGGGCGTTCAACAAGACTACTGACGCGCGGGGCAAAGGCCCAAGAATGTATTGGGACTATGGCGAGATCGGTGGCGCGAGAGTGGTTCATGCGCTGTGCAAAATGGGCGATTTGTCGGCCATCAAGTCGGCGCAGGCTGCCATTGTCGCGTGGCAGCCGTCGCTGGTCATGGGCGTAGGTATTGGCTGGGGCGCGAAGCGTGACGAACACGCGATTGGCACCATTCTGGTGGCAGACCCGCTGGTTGACGCCGCCCATATCAAAGACACGCCGTCGGAGGGCATTCAACAGCGCGGCGACGCCATTGTGCAGGTTGATGCGCTTCGGCAGATCATCAGCACGTGTCATCTAGATCGGCACGGGCTTTCTCCCGAGGGCAAAGCCAAGCTGATGTTTGGGCCGGTGCTTTCGTTACCCACGTTGTTGGACAACTACGATACGCGCGTCCGTGTGCTCAACGCGTGGCCCGACGCCATCGGCGGCGAGATGGAAGGCCGGGGCATGGTGGACGCCGCTGTCGAGCGCAATTGCAACTGGCTAGTCATTAAAGCCATCTGCGACTGGGGCTACGACAAAAACGCAGTGGACGGATTGAAGGAGCGAGACCAGCAAATCGCCGCCGCAAACGCTGCTGATTTTGTGCGCTACGCCGTCGAGCACGGGCTCGCATCGTATGCCATGCATCAGCGTAACGAGCGTGCGCGAGCAGGCGCTGCGACTAACCCACCACCGAACCCGCCCGCCGCCGCGCCCATGTTCAACATCGGGGTCAATCACGGCACGGTAGCGCACACGATTCACACGCAAAACGTCACTGTTCAACCGAAACCATGAGCGATGAAAAAGGCCCAGTGACGTACCAAGTGGCTGGCGTTGAGTCCGGCGGAACACTCGCGCACACTATCCATCAGCAAACGGTTAACAACAACGCCATCGAAGCCACGTTGCGGGACTACTACCGCCAACTCGCGCGCGAATGTCAGCTTCACACTTTGGCGGAGGTCGAAACTGACACAAACGGTCGGGGCGACGATGTATACGCCAAAGACATCTACGTGCAACCGGACGTGCTGTTTGTCGATGCTGGCGGCGCGGACGCGCGAGGCAAGCCTGCACGCGACGTTATTGAAGCGGATAGTCCTTTACGATGTATGCCGCTTCAAGATTGCCTCACCTCGCCCGATCCGGCTCTGCGATGCCTGGTGCTCACCGCGCCCAGCGGCTTTGGCAAATCCACTGCGATCAATGCGCGGTTGCAGACGTTGGTTGAGGAGCGGACTGCATTCCTGATGCTGCGCTTGCCATCGCTGCGCGTGTCTTCGCAGCAAGCGAACGTGAAGTCGCGAGATCGCGTTGAGCGCGCGCTCGCGATTGACATTGCCGCCAAGCTAAACGGCGCGGAGGGTCACGCCCTTAAGCTTGCGCGATCCCTGATCGACAAGCTAGATGCCGCGCCCGGTGTCATCCTGTTTGATGCGCTGGACGAAGTGCCGCAGGGCGAACGTGATGACGTGGTGGCGTGCGTGCGCAGTTTTTTACGCGAACGAGAACGCGAACAACCAGCGCTTCAAGTCCTCGTCACCAGCCGCCCATACGCCTACACCGGGCAGTTTGAGGACGATAAATTCAAGCGTATCGAACTCGTCGAATTCGCACCCGCGCAGCAGGATGAATTGGTTGTAAAGTGGTTTGCCCAACGCGGCAAATCGCCAGCAACCGGTGAGGCGCTGATTAATCAATTGCAGGTCGCCCGCAGCGGCGCAAGCACCGACCAAGCGGGGCTCGCCCAGTTGATGACGGAGCCGATGCTGCTCACCTACGCCTGCATGCTGGCGGAGGGCGGTACGACCGCGAACTCGGATGCTCCGCTCCCACCGACGCGTTACGAATTGTTCGATGGCGTCGTCTCGCTGATGCTTGAAAAGTGGGATCCGCGTCGCAAGCACGGCGCTGTTGATGCGTTCAGGCCATTGTTTGACTTGAAAGAAAACGACCGCTCGACGCTGCGCTGGTGTTTGGAGACCTTGGCTGTAGAGCAAATCGGCAGTGATGACGCCAAGCTGAATGGCGCTCGTGCCGCACGCAACGCTGAATTCAAACCGTCTGATCCGGATCGCCGTTCTGCGGTCATTACCCGTGAACGACTGATTTACGTGCTTGATATGGCGATGCCACCCACCATGGCGGTACGAGCGTTGGCGGTGGCTGATTGGTTGGCGCAGCGGTCAGGGTTCTTACAGGTGGTCGGAGAGAACTATTTTTCTGGCCCAAGTTACGCGTTGCACAAGCAACTTCTCTATTTTTTAGCAGTGGGTGGTTTGCTGTCGAAAGCGAAAACCCCGCACTCATTTGTCGATGCGATGCTGGCGCTCTTTCGTTGCCAACCGGAGTGGTATCGGCAGATGTTGGCGCTTGCATTGGCGCGCCTTCGATCCGAACCGTTGCCGTTGACTCATGCGATCAACGAAGTGCTCGCGGCTCCAGTAGATGGTGGCGTGCTCGCCTACCCAAGTCCGATTTCCGCGATAAATCAAAATACGCCCGACTTCGTTACGCTGCATTTCGTCATCGCGTGGGCCAACGCATTTGGCGAGGCGGGGCCGAGTTGCATGAACGATTTGGCGCTTGCGGCAGCGCTGCAAAAGCTTCGGGAGCGCTGCCTCGAACTGGTCACAGCGCCCGCCGAGGGCAAACCGCCGATTGAGCTTCGTGCGGAAGCGGCAGATGCGTTGGGCGTCATCGGAGATCCGCGTTTTGATCCAAATCGCTGGCATTTGCCCGCCAAGCGCGTGCTGCCCCACGCAGACGAACCCATCCCCGGCTTTGTACGCATCGCGGCGGGTGAATTTATGATGGGTGACAAACGCGAAAAGGACAACCCACAGCGCAAGGTGCTGATTGAGCATCCGTTCTACATTGCCCGCTATGCAACCACTGTGGCGCAGTTTCGCCATTTTGTAGACGATGGTGGATACGACGCGAAGCAGTGGTGGGATGACGATGGGTTGCAGTGGCTAAACGGTCAGTACGATAAACGTGTGCCGGACGACGAGCACCTTGGCTGGTTACAGGGGCGTCGGCTGGCAGAGCGCCGTGCTCCAGTTTTATGGGCGCGCCGGCTGCAAGCGCTGAGCCGCCCCGTAGTCGGGGTGAGCTGGTTTGAGGCGCGCGCCTATGCCCGCTGGTTGGACAATTCGCTGCGCGCGGCTTTGAAGGAAGTATCGCTCGCGGATCATGTCGTGCTGCTGCCGACAGAGCCGCAGCGGGAGAGAGCAGCACGCTGGGCGGCAAGTGAAAAAGGGGCAACAACCGCCGTTGGGCGTGGGGCGCCGACGAGGCGGGCATCTCTGCTCATTGCCAACCCTGACGGCAATCGGGATCGGGTCGCTAGCGTTGGCCTAAACGAGGCAACGGAGCTAGGGCTGTTTGACATGGTAGGCAATGCGTGGGAGTGGATGGATAACGCTTACCGTCTCGCAAAGGACGACCGTTTTGGCCGCGCGCCGCGTAATCAATCTTGGCAACATTCGCCGACTTCGCGTGACGTTTCTGGCGCACTTTCCCTGCGCGGTGGCTCTTGGATGTTTGAGCCGGAGCACGCGTCGTTTTCCTACCGCCGCAGTTCTCCCCCTGTTGGCTGGCATGAGGACGTTGGGTTTCGGGTGTTATTGTCCCTGGCCAAAAATGAAACCTGAACCCTGATCGCTCAAAATTATTCAACGGCCGAAAAGCGGACGCCTTCGTCGCGCCCGAAGGTTTGGATGCGCCGCGCGTCAGCGCGATTTTCTTGATCAGCTTTTGTCTGAAATGACGGTTTCATTGGGGCTGGCGTCTAGTTTGAGTATTTATTGACTTAATGATTTTTAGGAATCTAGCCCCAGTAAAATAGGGATTTCACGGAAAAGCTGTTACCCACCCAATCATCCCCGATCACACCGAGCAGCTACGCTCCAACGCCCCCGCCGCGTTACACTTCGAAGCAATTTCACTCTCCGAGACAGCGCTTAATGTGGGACATCATCAAGGCGGCGGGCTGGCCCATTGTGCCGCTCATCTTTGTATCCATCGTGGCGCTGGCGCTCATTATTGAGCGGCTGTGGACGCTGCGGCGCACGCAGATCATTCCGCCGGGGCTGGTTGATAAAGTCATTGCTGAATACCGGAAAAAAGGGCTGACGCAGGAGCTGGTTGATTTAACGGCTGGGCAGGGGCCGATGGGGCAAATTTTGGCGGCGGGGCTGGCCAATATTAAAGCGCCGCGTCCGGTGGTGAAAGAGGCGATTGAGGAGGCGGGCAGCGTGGTGGGACACGGGCTTGAGAAGTACCTGAACGCGATCGGCACGATCTCCGCTGCAGCGCCGTTGATGGGTCTTCTGGGCACGATCATCGGCATGATCGAAATTTTTGGCAGCACGGGCTCGGCGGGGGTTGATCCGACGCGGCTGGCCAACGGCATTTCGGTGGCGCTGTACAACACGGCGATGGGCATCATCGTGGCGGTGCCTGCGCTGATGTTCTATCGCTATTTCCGGGGCAAGGTGGATGACTTGCTGATCGAGATGGAGCAGCAGGCGACGCGCTTGATCGACATCCTGCATGGGGATCGTACCAAGTGAACTTTCGAAGAGGTCGCTTTCGTGAGGAACCGGAGATCAACTTCATTCCGTTGATCGACGTGCTGCTGGTCGTGCTCATTTTTTTGATGGCATCAACGACTTACAGCAAGTTCACCGAGCTGAAAATTTCGCTGCCGGAGGCGGATGCCGAGAAGCAAGCGGTTCGACCGAAGGAAGTGAACGTTGGGGTTGATGCGAGTGGCAGATTCAAGGTCAACAACAATCCTTCGTTTGCATTTTCTTCAGTCGCTGCTATGGCGCAGGCGCTGAAAGACGCGGTTGCGGGCGTCGCTGATCCGGTGATCATCATCAACGCCGATGCGGCGGCGAAGCATCAGGATGTCGTGCATGTGATGGAGGCCGCGCGACTGGCGCAGTATCCGAACATTACTTTCGCGACGCAGACGCCCAGCGGGCAGCAGACGCCCAGCGGGCAGCAAACCCCGAGCGCACCGGGGAAATAGCCGCGCTTGCCTTTGCGCTGCTATCCGATTCGAATCGCCTCACTTGACCGCCATGTTTTCCTCGCTGCTTGACACGATGTGGTGGGCAAAGGAGTCAACATTGCTGTCGTTGCTGCTGACACCGCTTGCGGGCCTGTACGGCGCGATCATCGCAGTCCGCCGTGAGCTTTACAGTCGTGGTCTCCTGGCGCGCTCGCATCCGGGTGTGCCTGTGCTGGTGGTGGGCAATGTGGTGGTCGGCGGTGCTGGCAAAACGCCGGTCGTGCAGGCCATCGTGCGCTGCCTGCAACAGGCGGGATATCGGCCCGGAATTATCAGCCGTGGTTACCCCGTAAGCCCGAAGACGCCGCGCACAGTGACCATGCGCTCAATTGCGACCGACGTGGGCGACGAGCCGCTGTTGCACTTTGCGCTGGGTGTGCCGGTGGTGGTGTGTGCCGACCGAATGGCGGCGGCTTCGGCGCTGCTCGAACAACATTCGGACGTCAATATTCTGGTGGCGGACGACGCGCTGCAGCACTACGCCCTGATGCGCGACATTGAGGTGGAGGTCATTAGCGCCGAGCGCCGTTATGGCAACGGCAAATTGTTGCCAGCCGGGCCGCTTCGAGAGCCGCGCGCGCGCGCCGCTGCGTGCGCGCTGCGCCTGATGCCGTCATGGGTGACGCCTCCGGGGGGGTACAAGGAAGGCAATCATCATGTCGTGCGACGCAAGCTGGGCGAGGCCTATGCGCT
>JAYVPF010000193.1:0-20286 GCA_043757535.1 Burkholderiales bacterium | reverse complement strand
TTGGCAATTTTTTGTGGCGTGAGCGATCCCACCAGCATCCCGGCGAACGCGGCGAGAATGCCCGCGAGTTGCTGCGGAAATACTTCGCCCCAGCCCGGCGCGACCATGAACAGGAGCCAGGTCCCGATACCGAGAACGATTGAGGCGAGCGCGCCCTGAGTCGTCGCGCGCTTCCAGTACAGGCCGAACACCAGTGGCACGAATGCACCGACAAGTGTGACCTGATAGGCCCCCGAAACCATGTCGTAAATCTTGGTGCCGCGTGAGGCCATCGCGTAGCCGAGAACGAACACCGAAAACAGCAGCACCGTGACGCGCATCGCTTTGAGTGTCTGCTGATCGTTCATGTGGTGATTGAAATGCTTGTAGATGTTTTCAACGAAGGTGACGCTCGGCGCGAGCAACGTCGCTGATGCGGTGGATTTAATCGCGGAGAGCAGCGCGCCGAAGAAGATGATTTGCGCAATCAGCGGCATCTTCTCCAGAATCAATGTCGGCAAAATTTTCTGAGTATCGCCCTTCAACAATTCAGCCGTTTGTTCCGGCAAGATCACTAGCGCCGCGACCACTAAAAACATCGGCACAAAAGCGAAAAGCAAATAGCAAATGCCGCCGATCACCGGCCCACGCGTCGCTGCCTTCACGTCCTTCGCCGACATCACGCGCTGAAACACGTCCTGCTGCGGAATCGAGCCCAACATGATGGTGATCGCGGCGGCGAAGAAGAACAGCATGTCCTTCGCCGTTGGCTCCGGGAAGAAGCGGAACATGTCCTTGCTCTGCGCATAGTCGATGACTTTGTCGGCACCGCCCGCCAGATTGCCCGCGATGAATGCGATGATCGAGAGCCCGATGACCAGCACAATCATCTGGATAAAGTCGGTCACGGCCACGCTCCACATGCCGCCGAACAGCGTGTAAATCAGGATAGAGATGACGCCGATGACCATGCCCCATTCGAACGTGATGCTGCCCGCAGAGAGGACATTGAATACAAGACCGAGCGCCGTCACCTGCGCCGCCACCCAGCCCAGATACGAGAGCATGATGATGATGGAGCACAAAATTTCCACCGATTTTCCGAAGCGCTGCCGGTAGTAATCGCTGATCGTCAACAGCGTTAATTTGTAGAGCTTGCCCGCGAAAAACATGCCGACAAAGATCAGACAGAACGCAGCGCCAAACGGGTCTTCCACCACGGTTCCGAAATTGCCCTGCACGAATTTCGCGCCGATACCGAGCACCGTTTCGCTGCCGAACCAAGTCGCAAACGTCGTGGTGACGATCATGTAGAGCGGAAGGCTGCGACCGGCAATCGCGAAGTCCGCCGTGTTCTTCACGCGGCGCGCGGCCCACAAGCCGATAGCAATCGTGATCAGCAAATAGAGAAATACAAAGCCCAGCAGCATCAGTCAATCCTTGTCGATTTTGGGTGCTTGCGGCAGCCAGCGCTGCATCACAATTTCCTCAGGCGCGAGTGTAAAAGAGTTGTCATATTTACACGCGTCTACAATTGAACGAGGACATGCAGTTTGCATGCCCATAAACGCTAGGGGTGCTGGTTGTCGCGAGATGATCGGCTGAGATGACACCCTAGAACTTGATCAAGGTAATTCTTGCGCAGGGAAGCGTCGCTGATTTCATCCGGGCTCTACCGGATTAGTTCGTGTACTTCTGCCCTGCCGTCGATAAAGGAAATTCGATGGCTCTGATACAAAAACCATTGGCCACGGCAATTGCCGCAGCTCTGTCCTGTGCTGCGTTCGCGCAGACCGCCGCACCTCAACCCGCACCGCAAAAGATCGAACCGATCACGGTCACCGGCAAGTCCGCACCCGTGCTCGACGCCGACAACGCCGACGTCGGCGGCTTTGGTGGCCTTGGCGCCCCGCTAGCCAAAACGCCGCAAAGCATCACCGTCATTGGTGCGGATTTGCTCGCCAGCACCGGCGCGCAAACGCTGTCGCATGCGCTGAAGCTCGACTCATCGCTCGCTGATTCGTACAACACACTGGGCTACATCGAGAGCCTGTCGATTCGTGGCTTTCTGCTTGATCAGACTGGCAATTTCCGGCGTAATGGTTTGGCGATGACGAACTACGCGCCAATTGCCTTTGAAAACAAGGAGCGCATCGAAATTCTGAAAGGCGTTGCTGGCTTGCAATCCGGCGTCTCCGCACCTGGCGGGCTGGTGAATTACGTCACCAAAGTGCCGATGAAGGAGGCCTTCACGACGGCCAGCGTCAGCGGAGATCAATACGGTGCCGCCAAGGTTCACGTTGATGCCAACACTTCGCTTGGCAACATCGGCGTGCGCGTCAACGTAGCCGCAGAGCGTCTGCGTTCACAGTTTGATCACACCAACGGCGACCGGCAGTTTGCCAGCCTCGCGATGGCCACACAACTCAATTCACAGACGTCAGTTTCCGCCGATTTCGAATACCACCGTCGCTCACAGCCGGATGTTCCGGGCCTGGGGTTGCTTGACGTCAACGGTGACGGTGTAGGCGACACGTTGCCGACACGCATCAATCCGCGGTTAAACCTCAATAATCAGTCGTGGTCGCTACCGTTTCAGACGACGACATCGACCGCACAGGTCGCGCTGAATCACCGCTTCAACGCCGACTGGCAGGCGCGCATCGCAGCCAATTTGCAGAACAGCAAATTGAACGACCGCATCGCCTTCCCGGACGGATGCAGCAACGCGGCAAACTACGTGTATCCGGGGTTGTGCGCGAATGGTGATGTCGATGTGTACGACTATCGCAGCGAAGGCGAGAAGCGCAAAATTTCGAGTTGGGACGCCTATCTCGACGGCAAATTCGGCGCGTTTGGCATGCAGCACAACACACGTTTCGGCGTTGCCAGCCGCAGCATCCACGCCGATCTGCCGCCGATGCAGGCCTACAACTACGTCGGCAGCACCAACATTTACACGCCCGTGGCCGTGCCGTCCGACCCGACGCTCTCCGGCCTCAATACGAACAGCCGAGAGCGTGCGATTGAGGGCTATGCGAGCTTGCGTTCCAACTTGACGGCCACGCTTCAATCGTTTGCCGGGGTGCGTGTATCGCAGATCAACCGCGCGAGTGAAAGGAGCGATGGTTCGCGTGCCGTCGCTTATGACCAAACCGTGACCACGCCGTGGGCGGGCGTAGCGTGGTCGCCATCGGCGAGCACGATGCTTTATGGCTCCTGGGGGCAAGGCGTCGAACTGGAAGTTGTGCCGAATCGTGCATCACGTTTTGTGAATTACGGTGCCGCCCTGCCAGCGTTGAAAAGCAGGCAAACCGAGCTCGGTGCGAAGTGGCAGGCCAGCAGCCGTCTATCGGTGACCGGCGCGCTGTTCAGTATCGACAAACCGTATGCCGATGACGTAGCCACCGCCTCCGGCAAGCCAATTCGCGTGGCGGGCGGCAAAGCGGCGCGCCATCGCGGCATTGAGTTGGCCGCGACCGGTCGCGTTGATGAAGCGCTGTCACTGCAAGCCAGCATGACGGTGCTCGATGCCAAGTTCATCAAAGCGGTTGATCCAACGCTCGTCGGCCAGCGCGTGACCAACGTGCCGCGCTTAAAAACGTCACTGTTCGCCGATTACAAAATCGCTGCGCTGCCGGGCTTTGCCTTGAACGCATTGGCTGTTTTTGAAAGCGGAAAGACCGTGACCGCCGATGGCAGCGTGACATTGCCGAACTCGTGGCAACTGGATGCTGGCATTCGTTATCAAACCAAATTAATGGGCAAATCGACGCTGCTGCGACTCAACGTCGAGAACCTGACCAATCGCATCTACTGGCGCGAAGCCCCGACGCAGTCTTGGGGCGGCGTCTACCTGTTCCCATCGACACCGCGCACGGTTCGGGGTAGTGTGACGGTAGATTTTTAGAGATCAAATAGTCCCCTCCCTTTCAAGGGGAGGCGACGTAACAATCCCCCCTTCAAGGGGAGGCGACGTAACAATCCCCTCCCCTTCAAGGGGAGGGTTAGGGTGGGGATGGTTTTCTTCGTGATTTGATTCTGATTCGCGGCATAAAACTATCCCCCACCTAACCTCCCCCTTGAAGGGGGAGGAATCAAACCGTCACATAAGCCATCATGCTTGAAACCGCATTCACTCTCCTCGGCACCGCAGTCACCTGGCTTGAGGTGATCGCGTTCGTCCTCGCGCTGGCGAACATCGCCTGCAACGTGTTCGAAATTCACTGGGGTTGGCCGCTGACCATTGTTGCCAGTGCGCTCTACGTGTGGCTGTTTTACGTGAGCAAACTGTATGGCGAGGCGGGTGTAAATGTATTCTTCGCGGTCGCTGCCATCTGGGGCTGGTGGCAGTGGTTGCGTGGCCATCGCGTGGGCTCGAACTCAGCGCTAACGATCGCGCGACTCGACGGCAAGGGCATTGCGTCAACCCTGGGTGCATGGGCGATTTTGTGGGTTGCCTGCGCGATGCTGCTGCGCGCCATTACCGATTCCGATGTGCCACTAGCCGATGGCTTTGTCACGGCAGGGAGTATCGTTGGCACAGTCCTACTCGGACGCAAATTCATTGAAAACTGGCCCCTGTGGCTCGTCGTGAATGCGGCAAGCATCGCGTTGTTTGTCTACAAAGGTTTGCACCTGACGGTCGTGTTGTACGGGATCTTTTTCATGCTCGCGATTTGGGGCTGGATCGGCTGGACTAAACGTCTGAATGCCTTGTGAGTTCGCAACCCAAACTCATCTGCCTGATCGGTGCCGAGAGCACAGGCAAGACTACGCTCGCGCAGACGCTGGCGGCACATTTCAAATGCCCGTGGGTGCCGGAATATCTGCGTGAATTTTGCGAGTCGCGCGACCGAACACCCACGCGCATCGAGCAATCATTGATTCTAGAAACACAAGTCATTCGTGAATCGGGGGCGTTGGTGTGCGCTCGAATTGCCAATGCGCGCTACGTTTTTTGCGATACCGCGCCGCTGTTAACCGCTATCTACAGCGAATTCGTTTTCGGCGATCAATCGCTCTTCCCGCGAGCTCGCGAGTTGCAAACGCGTTACGCGCTGACGCTCATACTTGAGCCCGACATCGCGTGGGTTGCAGACGCTCAGCGCGACGGTGCGCATGTCCAACAGCCGATCACCGACATGATCAACACCGAACTCATTGCCTCGAACGTGCCAAAGGCAAAAATCAGCGGTCACGGTACGACTCGTTTCGCGTCTGCGCTGAACGCAATCATGGCATTAAACGATTAGCGCTTGACATTGCGCCCCATGCTGCAAAATGCCGGACATGGAAGTATGGTTCGCGAGTCTCCTCCAAGCGTTGGCGTTGCCGCAGTACGGGCTGTCGACGGTATTCATCATCAGTCTGGTATCGGCAACGCTCTTGCCGCTGGGCTCCGAGCCCGCAGTGTTCGGCCTCATCAAGTTAAATCCCGACCTGTTTTGGCCAACGATTTGTGTCGCGACCGCAGGCAACGCACTGGGAGGCGCAATCAATTGGTGGATGGGCTTTGGCGCGAAGCGCGCGTATGAAAGCTACAAACAGTCGGCGGTTCAGGCAAAAGCTCTGGCCTGGCTGGAGCGGCTTGGCCCACGAGCCTGTTTCTTTGCATTTTTACCGGTGGTCGGCGATCCGCTGGCTACGCTCGCCGGGTGGCTAAAACTGCCGTTCTGGCAATGTTTTTTGTATGGCGCGCTCGGAAAGTTTTTGCGTTATGTGGTGATGACGACCGCGTTGCTCTACGTGTTTCCCGGACAGTTTCAGCCTTGATGTTCAAGGTTTCAAATAGCAGCGTCGCGCCGATCAGCTTTTCTCTACAAACGCCATTTCAACGGGGCTGATGTCACTTTTTTTCTATAGTCGACTTTATACGAAAATGGCTTGTAGCCCTGACGCAACGCCATTTCCTTAAAATGCTAATAGAGAAATCGAAAGCGCTCACAAGCCGTTTGCTGGCGCGCTGATCGCTGGACGCTGCGTTATATCCACCGCTTCCGGCGCGTTCAATAAATCACGCAGCGTTCCTAGCGCGAGCCCGACAAAGGCCAGTGCGCACAATCGATAAGTCATCTTGGCCCAACCGTTGCCGGCTCGAGCGAACAGGCGGTCCACGAGCGTCGCGCAAATGAACGACCAGGCCACCGATGCCGCCATCAAGCCGGTAAAGAAAATGCCGTAGTCCGCAGCCGTGGGATTGTGAACACCCATGCTTCCCATCGCAGTGCCAAGCGCAGCCACATAGGCCACGTTTTGCGGATTGGAAATCGACAGCAGCATGCCCGAACGCAGGGCCGTTTTCGGCACGACGGAGTCGCCGTCGCTGTCAGGCTTGGCAATCGAGAATTCGTGATCTGCGGCCTTCCACGAGTCGCGCGCGAGCCACAATAAATAGACCACGCCAAAAATTCCGATCGGCCAACGCAGCGCGTCCAGCTGCAGCAGCAAACCGATCCCTACGAGTCCCAAAATCGCCCACAGCGCATCCCCCACAAGTGATCCCAGTTGCACCGCAAGCGCAGGTCGGTAACCACCGCGGACGCCCTGACGAATGGTCTCGGCAAACACCGCACCGGGCGCGGCGTTGAACACCAGCCCAAGGAAAAAAGCAGCAACAAATAGCGTGGTCATGACTGCCAATTCAACGATAAAAAAGATTAAACGCCTTTGGCCTTGCGCGCCGTTTCAGCAATCGCATCCAGCGTCGCGCCGGGTGTGAGGTCTTGCGGGTCGACTTTCAGTTCGATCACGGCGGGTTTTTTCGCGGTGCGCGTAAACGCCAGCGCATCGGCAAATGCAGCATCGAATTCAGCGTTGGTCGTAACCGTAAAGCCCGCGCCGCCAAAGCTCTCGGCGTACTTCGCAAAATCGGGATTGACGAGTTGCGTGCCGTACACGCGAGACGGATGTTCGCGCTCCTGATGCATGCGAATCGTGCCGTACATGCCGTTGTTGAACACGATGCAGATCGGCGCGCCACCGTACTGCACAGCCGTCGCCAGTTCCTGCGACGTCATCATGAAATCACCATCGCCCGCAAAGTTGATCGTCGTGCGCTCTGGCGCAACGATGGACGCCATAACCGCTGCAGGCACGCCGTAACCCATTGCGCCGCTGGTCGGTGCGAGTTGCGATTTGTTGCAGGTCTCGATGCCTGAATAAGGCCAGAAGCGGTGTGCCCACGTTGCGAAATTTCCCGCGCCGTTGGTGATGATGGAATCGGCGGGCGCGAGGCGTTTGAGCGTCTGCACGACCTCCCACAAGTTGAGCTTTGCGGGCTCGGCGCGAGTCTTGTAGAGCGGCGGCAAGCCGCGCCATGCGGCCAGATCAGCGCGAATTTCTGTGAGTGCTGATTTTCGCTGCGCGGCATGCGTGTCGCCCAGTTTGATCCCCGCAATCGCGGCGGCAAACTGCGCGTTGCCCGAGGCGATCATCACCTCGCCCTGATACACGCGCCCCAACTCTGCCGGATCGCCGTGTACGTGAACAAGTTTTTGCTTCGGCACCGGCACGTCAAACAACGTATAGCCCGATGTCGTCATTTCGCCGAGCCGCGCGCCGATGCAGAGCACCACGTCCGCGCTTTTTACACGTGCCGCGAGCTTCGGATTGATGCCGATGCCGACGTCGCCCGCGAAGTTCGGGTGCGAGTTTTCCATGCAATCCTGAAAGCGGAAAGCGCAACCCACGGGCAAATCATTAGCCTCGGCAAACAAGCGCAACTGCCGCGCCGCTTCACACGTCCAACCGAAGCCGCCGGCGATCACGAAGGGGCGCTCGGCATTGGCGAGCAATTCCCTCATACGTGCTATGTCGGCAGCACCCGGATACGACTGCACCGACTGGAACCGCCGCGCCTCGCCAACAACAGCCTTCGCGCTCAGCATGTCCTCCGGCAACGCCAGCACCACCGGCCCCGAACGCCCGCTGGTCGCGATCTGGAAGGCATGCGCCATGTATTCCGGCACCCGCGCAGCATCGTCAATCTGCGCCACCCACTTCGCCATCGGGCCGAACATTCGGCGATAGTCCAGCTCCTGAAACGCTTCTCGCTCCACAAAGTTATTGCCGACCTGCCCGACCAGCAAAATCATCGGCGACGAATCCTGAAACGCGGTGTGCACGCCAATCGCTGCATTGGTCGCGCCGGGGCCGCGTGTGACCAAACACACACCCGGCTTGCCAGTCAATTTCGCATAGGACTCAGCCATAAAAGCAGCCCTGCCCTCCTGCCGACAAATCACAAACCGAAAGTCATTGCGATGCTCGTACAGGCCATCAAGCACGGCGAGATAACTTTCGCCAGGCACGCCGAAAGCCGTATCGACGCCGTGGGTGATCAAGGCGTCAGCAATCAGGTGCCCACCCGAACGCGGGGTGGTTGACTTTGAAACGGAGGGAGGGTTTGTACTATTCATACGTGTAAGCTTAGCGAATGAACAGCAGCATCGCCGCGCCCAAAATCTCTTTTCGGGCCGACGCCACGACCATCAGCGTCGTCGGCCTCGCCCACGCCACCTCCCATTTCTTCCAGCTCCTGCTGCCCCCGCTATTTCCGTGGCTGGCGACTGAGTTCTCGCTGTCTTTCGCGCAATTGGGCACGCTGGCGAGTCTGTTCTATCTGGTTTCGGCGCTGGGTCAGGCTGCGGCGGGCTTTGTGGTGGACAAGGTTGGCGCGCGTGCAGTGATGTTTTGTGGACTGGTATTGTTTTCGGCGGCGGCGGTCGTTGGCGCGTTGGCCAATGGTTACGCGATGCTTGTCGCCGCCTCTGCGCTGGCGGGCATCGGCAATTCGTCGTTTCATCCCGTCGATTACAGCATCATCAACCAACGTGTTTCCGCGCGGCGCATTGGCCACGCCTACAGCGCGCACGGCTTGAGCGGAACATTGGGATACGCGTCGGCAACCCTCGTCATGGTGCTGATGGCGCAGCAATTTGGCTGGCGCACCGCGCTCGGGGCGGCAGCGGGGTTTGCGCTTTGCGTGCTCGTCGTTGCCGTGATCTTTCGCGATGCCATCGACACCCGCTCGTTGGCCAGTGCGCAGGCGGAGCGACACACCCACGCGTCCGGGCAACCGCCCGAATCAAGCCTCGCCTTTATGCGCCAGCCGGTAGTGTGGCTTTGTTTCTCATTTTTTTTCGTCATCACCTTCAGCAGTTCGGCGATTCAGAATTTCGCAACCCCGGCATTGCAAGCCATCGCGGGCTTGAAGCTGACCGTTGCCGCAACTGCGCTCACCGGATACCTTTTGTTCAGTGCTGTCGGGCAATTGGCGGGTGGTTTTGCGATCAGCCGTCAATGGGCCGATCCCGAGCGCATCATTGCGGGTGCGCTCACCGGCTCGGCACTGATCCTGTTCGTTGCCGCATCGGGTATCGCCGGTGGCACGGCAACCTTGCTGCTGGTCATGCTGGCGGGGTTGGGCGCCGGGGTGGCCGGGCCGTCGCGCGATTTGCTGATCAAGCGCGCAACGCCGGCGGGCGCGACGGGCCGCGTCTATGGCATGGTGTATTCAGGCCTTGATGCCGGGCTTGCCGTGTCGGCACCGATCTTCGGCTGGTTGATGGATCATGATTTGCCCCGCTCGATTTTCATGGGCGCGGGTGCGGCGATGATGATCTCGATGCTGATCGGACTTGGGGTGGGACGTTTTGTCAAACGACAGTCCGCCTGACGCTAAAAGCAGTCCGCCTGACGCTCAAACCCTCGAACGCGCCTACGTTCGCGCCTTCACCTTCGGCAACTTTCTGATCGGCACTGGCGTCATGCTGGCACCGGGATTGTTGATCGTGTTGTCGAACGATCTCGTAGCGAGCGTGCCGCAGACTGCACTCCTCATCACTATCGCGGCGATTGCGATGTGCTTCGGTTCGCCAATTCTCGCCACACTCACCTCCGACATTGACCGCCGCACCGTGCTCGCGGGATCGCTGGCGCTTTATGCCGTCGGGCACGCACTTTGTGCACTCGCGCCGAACCTCACAGTGCTCATCGCTGTCCGTACTGTCACAATGCTCGGAGCGGCGGTGTTCACGCCACAAGCCGCAGCCACGCTGGGTTTGGTGATTGCCCCCGAGCGCCGCGCGGCAGCAATCACGGCAGTTTTCCTGGGCTGGTCAGTCGCCTCGGTGGTGGGAACCCCGGCCTCGGCGTGGCTGGGTGCCCATATCGGTTGGCGCTGGACGTTTGCTGGATTCGCTTTGCTTTGCCTCATCGGCATTGTCTGGATTTATCGCGTCGTGCCGCGCGGTTTGCGCGGCGTGCCGTTGTCGCGCGAGGCATGGTTTCGCGTGGTGAGGCATCCTGCATTGATTGCAATTCTGCTGGTGACGGCAGTGTCCGCGTCGGGGCAATTTACGACGTTCGCCTACATCGCGCCGTTCGTGGCGAACACGCTCTCTGCCTCGCCGAACACGTTGTCGCTGGCGCTTATGTTGTTCGGAGGCGCGGGGGTCGTTGGCAATCTGTGGGCAACGCGCCGCATCGCAGCAACCGGCGCAACATCGAACGTAAATTTGTCGTTGATTTCGATGAGTTTCGGCATGGTTACGCTGGCAACCATCGGCTCGTGGTGGGCGGGTTTTATCGTCGGGGCGATTGCCTGGGGTGCGGGTGTATTCGCCAACAATTCGTCACAGCAGGCGCGCCTCGTCATGACGTCGCCGGAGCTTGCTGGCGCGAGCATCGCGCTCAACACCAGCATGATTTACTTGGGCCAGGCGATCGGCACTTCCGTCGGCGGCGCGGTGATTGCGGGTGCGGGGTATCGCTTGTTGCCGTTGGTAGGGGCGACGGTGTTAATGGGTGCTTTGGCGCTGTCATATCGAGCGACGCGAAAGAGCCAGCCGTAGGAGCGCCGTGAGTCGCGAATGAGGCGCATTGCGTTCCGCATCGGGTTAACATCTTTTTTTTGTTGTTGACGGCTTGCCGGAAATTCCATGACACTTCGAAACGCTTTAGTCGTTTGCACGTTTCTCGTCGCTCCTGGCTTATTCACACCGTGCATTGCGGCCGTAGCGGTAGCCGCTGAAGGCAACGTTACTGCACTGCGTTCAGCGCTCATTCCGAAGCACGAAGTCGCGGCAGATTCATTTCTCAAAGCTCACCCCACATGGGACGGGCGCGGCGTAGTGATCGGTATTTTTGACACCGGTGTCGATCCCGCGGCTGCGGGGCTGGCAGTGACCAGCACCGGTGAACGAAAAATCGTCGACATCATCGATGCCTCAGGTTCAGGCGATGTAGACACCCGCACCAAGCAGAAGCCAGACGCGTCGGGCAAGTTGCTTGCGCTGAGCGGGCGCAAGCTCACTTTACCGCCAGGGCTCAACAATCCGTCGGGAGAGTATCGACTCGGGCTGAAGGCAGCGAGCGAATTGTTCTACGGCGTGGTGCTCAAACGGTTAACCGATGAGCGCGCGGCGGCTCGTTCCGCTGCCGCATCGCTGCGCACAGCGGCGAGAGACAGAAGCGACTCCGCCGGACAACTGAAGACGGCGCGCGCCAAAGCCTCCGACGAGCGCAGTCGGGCGGATCGTGACCTGATCGCGCGCGACGTTGCGCTCACGGCGCTTGAGGACAACAAAGACGTGGAGGCAACGCTACTCTACGACTGCGTAATGTGGCACGACGGCACCGGTTGGCGTGTGGTGATCGACACCAACGAGGATGGCGATCTGGGTAACGAGCTCATTCTCCAGCCTTTCGGTGTCGCCGGGGAGTTCGGCTCCTTTGGCAACACCGCGCAGGCCAACTACGGTGTGCAGGTTTATGAGGGCGGCGACCTGTTATCCATTGTCACCGTCAGCGGCAGTCACGGCACCCACGTCGCGTCGATCGCGGCTGGCAACTCGCCCGACGAGCCCGCCCGCAACGGAATCGCGCCTGGCGCGCGCATTCTGTCAATCAAAATTGGCGACATTCGCGTCGGCGGTGGCTCTTATGGCACCAGTGAGCTGCGTGCCACAGCGATCGCCGCGCAACATCGCGTCGATATCGTCAATGCGAGCTGGGGCGGCAGATCCACGCTTCAGGATGGCAAGAGTCAAAACAGCCGCGTGTATGACATGATGGTTGAGCGCTTCGACATATTGGCGGTGATATCGGCGGGCAACGACGGCCCGGCCTTTGGCACCGCCGGTGGCGCTGGCGCTGAGGCTAGCCGAGTTCTGGGAGTGGGCGCATACATGTCGCGTGCGATGGGCGCGGTGCTGTACAACACGCTGAAGGATACGGCTGACGCGGCGCAGCAGTTCAGCAGCCGCGGCCCTACCAAGGATGGTGATTTTGGCGTCGACATCATGGCACCGGGCGCTGCCTACGCGTCGCTGTCGGCGGAGTCGCTCAAGCGCGCCGACATGTTCAATGGAACATCGATGGCGTCACCCTCAGCGGCTGGCGTGGCGGCTCTGGTGCTGAGCGCTGCGCGGCAAAACAAGCTTGCTGCGGGGCCTGCCTTGCTGCGTTCAGCACTCATCCTTGGTGCTCAGCCGCTGCCCGATGAGAGCGTTTTGACGCGCGGCTCAGGACTGATCAACGCGCCGGGTGCGTGGAAGAAACTAAACGACCTGCAAAACGTTCCAGCGTTTCGCAGCTTCTACGATATCGAAGTGGATCAGGGCACATTCACCAGCAAAGGGCGAGGCCTCTTGTTGCGCGAAACAGTTGACGAAGCGCGAATGAGAGTGGGTGTAAAGATTACGCCCGCGTGGGCTGAATCCACATCGCAAAAGGCGCGTTTCAACTTTGAAAGTGACTTGTTGCTGAAGCCCTCGGTACCGTGGATATCCGTGCCTGAGTACGTTCACATGACCAACGGGGCTCGCTCAATTTCCATGCTGGTGAATGTGCCACCGGTTGCCAAAGGGGCCATAGGTTCGATTCATGTCGCCCACGTCGATGCACTGGTGGCAACCCAGCGTTCACTTGGGCCTGTTTTCTCGATTCCGGTCACGATCATCCAGCCTGCTGTGCCGAGTGCGTTCATCAAGAACAAACTAGAGGCCCTTGTGGAACTGAGGCCTTCAGTCACGAAGCGTCATTTTGTAAAAGCGCCGGCGAACGCCTCTGTGCTGCGTATCACCGTGAAGCACGTTGCTAAAGACACACTAGCGCGTCGCTTCAGCGTGCAAGCGGTCGCCTATGCTGCACAGACCCATGTAGCAAGCATGGAAACCGTACGAAACCTGAATCTCGCGACCGATGCTGAGCAGACGTTCGACCTGAATCTCAAGCCCGGCACGGTCGCCGAGGTCGCGTACACCCTGCACTTTGCTGCCGTCGGAGACGCTTCGTTGCAAACCCGTCTGGAATGGATCGGTACCGGATTAGGCGACACCACCATTACAGTTCCTGCCAGCGCAGGTTGGGCGACGGTGACCCTCAATCCACTGGCTGATCGTGACGTCAAAGCCGAGGCAAAAATTGACCAGGCGATCCATGTTTTCCTGCCTGAATCCACATCCGAGTTGAAGCTTGACGAGCGAGCTGAACTCCCAGCGTCACCGCTAACGCCGGGGCCCGCGAGAGTGCACCTGCTTCGGCAACGTTTCGTGCTCGAATTCAAAGAAGGCCTGACCGCGCATGTTCTGGACGCGCAGGGCTACGACCTCAATGATGCAGTGGGCGGCGGTCGAATCACTTTGACGCACGAATCGGGTGAAGTGCTCTTTGATTCTCCCGGTCGAAACAGGGTCACGGGCCGTCCGCCCGTGAAGTTCCCGAAAGGCAAGACCACTGCAATTGTGGAATACACGGCGGCCGAGATCGATTTGCTCAGAACTGTCGTTGCAACGCCGCTGCGGCTGTCGGAAGCGTTGAAGGTGCCGCGCCCGCTACCGATTCGCGCCAGTCTCCGCGACAGACTGTTTGGAAAGGACGTGACCGAACTCAAGTTGAAACGGGCTCGCGAAGAAGTCGTGTTTCTTCAGGACAAGGCCATTGACGAACTGGTCAAACAGGAGCCGAAGCCTGCGCATTTCATGGGCGACTTGACACTGCGCGACAGCGAAAATCGCGTACTGGATCGACAACCCATCATCTATATCGCAGGCGCGTCTCCGGTCAAAGTCATGAATGCTGATCCGAAGGCGAAGCCCGTAAAGGATGAGCGTACGGATGTCGAGAAACTCGGCGACACCCTGTATGACACGCGTCTGGCATTTGTCCGTGAGCAACGTGGGAACACCGACAAAGCGGTCGCAGCGCGCCGAACCGAAGTGTTGCTGGCACTGCGCACCGAGAGACCCGCCGATGCCGCAGTTGTGTTTGAGCAGGCGTTGGATGCAGCACTTGCGGCCGGTCTGGCAGGTGATAGCTGGCCCAAAGCCAAAGCGGGCGGCGGCGACGTTCCGCCAGCCCGTGAGGCCAAAGAGCCTGTCGCGCCGACCGAAGCGCCTGCCCCCGCAACCGTCAACGCGGAGCGTCCGGTGCTGGCGTTGCTGGACGAGGCGCGTCGACTCGCAAGTCCGGATAGTGTCGCGCAGTATTTCGGCGCGCCGCCCGCAGTCGTCAGCGGCGATCTGGCGGCACGCCCTGCGCAGGAGCGTGAGAAAAAGCGCATGACTGGGCTGCGCGAAACGCTCGCAAAAATTGAGCGCCTTGGCACCGATGTATTGCGCGGTGCCGGACAATCGGACGCCGCATGGAAAGCGTTTGCTGAAATCAAGCGCTGGGAAGCTGAGCCCTCCAACAAGCAAAGCCTCGCGATTGAGCTGGCGTTGCTGGAGCAGTCGGGCCTCTTCGGCCTGACCCTGGATGCCCTCAACAACCGCCTGAAAGACGAGCCCGCCAATAAGACTTTGCTCGTGCAACGTGCGGCTTTGTACGACAAGATGGGCTGGGCCAGCCACGCCGAGCGTGAACGGCTGCGTCTGGCTCGCTTTGAACAACAGCGAAAGCTCGTCGACAAACTTTGAGTCAAATTGGCACTTGAGAGCGCCTCGTATGACCGCCGTGCCGCAGCGGTCATTATTGCGATGTGACCCGCGCTCCACGATTTGGTGCAACCATCAAATGCGCCGAAAACGCAATCAGCCACAACACGAATAGCGTCACAGCGGCAGCTACGGGAACCTGTATTGCGAAACCAAGCGCAGGCAACGCCAGCGCCATTTGCAGCCCCGCCGCGACAATGCCAAACACAATGAGCCATAGCGGCAAGCTGCGCGACCGGAAAGCCGCGGCCATCGCCACCAACAGCCAAAGCCCGCCGAACAAAGCGACGCCGAGCACTTCGCCAATTCCGCCGCCATAACTGTTAATCGCGCTAAACGTCAGTTCAATGGTGGCCCGCGTTACCGGGTCGGCAGATGCATAGCTGGCCGCGAGCAGCGGCATCACCGTCAGCCAGCGCAGAACGCCGATCGCCCGTGACAGCGCCGAGAGCGCACCGAGGGCAATAATCAACGCCGAGAGCTTGCCAGTCAGACCTGTCACCCGCCATGCGACGATGATCGCGACCGGCAGGATGGCGAGCGAATACACGAGGTAGACACCGTATCCGAGGGTGAGCGCAGCAGGCGCTGCGCTGATTGCTGCCAACTGCTGCGCGGCAGGATTGCGCAGTGATGCGGGCCATCCGATCGCAGGGCCGAGAATGGCGAGCGGAGCGAACGCGAGTAGCGCCTCAACAATGAGAAAAAGCGCGATTCCGAAGCGTAGTTTGAATGAGTTTCCTGCGACCGAGTTTGCACGTATCGCGGGATCGCCGACAGCGTTTTGTGGGCCTGACCGGACGAAGGCAATGGAGTTTGACATGACGATTTCCTTACTGAAATAGATGGTGCGATGAAGTTCAGGCGACCATTGCCGAAGGGGCGAGCGCTTGGTTTTCAGCGCCAATAAGCAACGGTGGATGCAACGCGATAATGCTCGCGCGCATCGCGTCATCAAATGGCGTAGTTGCCGCGAGTAGCGGCGCGTGAGCAGCGTCCACGAGCAATTGATGCGGGCGCTGCCACAAATAAGACATTTCGGCGAGTTCGCGCCACAGCGGTCTGACCAGACCCACCGCCCGAATCAGCGGCCACGGCAATGTGCCGACCTTGAGCGACCGTCCCATCAAGCGCTCGATGGCGGCGATCACATCATGCCCAGTCACCGTGTGTCCGGCGAAGTGAACCCGCTCGAATCGCCCCAGCCCAGCCCGCGCTTCGGCCACGCGCACAAAGGTAATCGCGAGATCCGGCACATAAGCCCATGCATGCGGCACATCGAGCGGGCCAGGATAGGTCAATTTGCCTTTCGGTAAATCTTTGGCAATCGCCTGATCAAACCAGCTACCCGTGCCGCATCCGAAGAAATCCCCGCCACGAATCACGATGCCCTGCATGCCTGACTTCGCTGCGCCTTCGATTGCCTGCTCCATGTCGATGCGAATGCGGCCTTTGCGCGTTTCTGCATGTTGCGGCGTGTCGCTGCAGAGCGGTTCAGGCATCTCTGCGCCGTAGTTGTAAACATTCCCGGGGAACATGAGCGTCGCGCCGAGTGCCTGCGCGATGTCAATGGCGGCGCGGTTCAAAGCTTCTGCCTCCGTGGCCCAGCGCGTGTAGACGGGATTGGTTGCATTGATCACGACGTCCACCCGACCAGTGCTCGCTTTCGCACCACTAACGACGGTAGCCACGTCGCGCGCATCAGCCGCGATGACGCTCGTCAGGTCGCGACCCAGAGTGGCTCTTGCCTGCTTCAGTACACGCCACCCAGCCGCGCCAAAAGCGTCAGCCAGCGCAGTGCCCAGTCTTCCCCTGGCGCCAAGAATCAGAACGGTAGATGTCGCTTGAGTTTGCATTGCAAACACTCCAGAAAATGTGCGGCGAACCGCGATGGAGCGAATTGTTTGCCCTTGCCAGAAATAAAACAATTCCATAGCATTAGCTATCAGCTATGCATTTTTGAATATACAAAACCAAAATGGACAAAGTAAAATCCGCCATCGAGTTCGACTGGACGCTGATGCGCTCCTTTCTTGCTGTGCTCGACGCAGGCAGCCTGCTCGGCGCGGCACGCAGGCTGCAGCAGTCGCAACCGACGCTGGGGCGACACATACAGCTGCTGGAGTCGCAGCTCGGCAGCGCGCTCTTTGAGCGCACCGGGCGCGGCTTGACGCCGACTATTGCCGCCCGCGAAATCGCCGAACATGCCCGCGCGATGCAGGACGCAGCAGTCGCGCTGCAGCGCGAACTTTCTCGCAGTAGCGGCGACTTGACAGGCACCGTTCGGCTCACGGCGAGCCAGACGGTAGCGACGTATCTGCTACCGCCACTCATTGCAAAACTACGCAAAGCGACGCCGGAGATTCAGATCGAGCTAGTCGCCAGCGACGCGGTGAAAAACTTGCTCAGACGCGAGGCGGACATCGCGCTGCGCATGGTGCGCCCCGAGCAGGAGAGTCTGATCGCGCGCAAAGTCGCGTCCCTCGCGCTTGGCACCTACGCCAGCAAGAAATATTTGAAAGCCCACGGCACGCCGACTGACGCGATGGATCTGCTCAATCACCAGCTGATCGGCTACGACCAGGTCATGACCATCTTGAAAGGTTTTCGCGCCTTTGGCGAGACCGTGAGTCGTGAGAATTTTGCTTTTCGAACCGACGACAACATCGTGCAGTGGGAGGCGGTGCGCGCCGGACTGGGTATCGGTTTTGTCGCCGACTTTCTGGCGAAAACAGATCGTGCGGTGGCGCGTGTCTTGCCCGATTTTCAAATTCCCGATTTACCCGTCTGGCTAACCACCCACCGCGAAATTCACGGCAATCCACGCATTCGCCGGGTCTACGATTTTTTGACGTCAGAGCTCGTTGACGATGCCTCATTACGGGGCAGCTAGGCGCTAATGATGAGCAAATACGGGGGCTTCAGGGCAGAAATGTAACAACTCGACTTTTGCCAGTATTGGCGCGCAGCCCTTATTTTAAAAGGGTTTTACGAGAAAAGTCATAAGGCGAGTCAGCAAATTCGCTGACCAGTTAATTTTACTGACCGCGCTGGCAGCCCGTCGCGCTTTAGGTCGGCGGGTTCCTGATCAAAAGTCACTCGATCACCGGATAACTTCGTTGCCGACCGCACAGTACTCGAGGCGTCTGCCGTACTCAACAATAAACGCGCTACGAGTCGTCCGACCAGACCCACTTGACGTTGGCGGAGTTCAAATTTAGCCGTCGGCGATCACGCCAGATGTGCGGCGTTCGCTCAGAGACGAATGTCCTTTACCAGCGAGGCCAGCGTCTCAGGATTGATCTCGCAATGCTGCGGATAGTTGGTGTGATCGCAGCCCAGTTTCACGCCTGCACCCGCAAGCAATGCGGCGCGCATCGGTGCAGTGAATTCGAAGCGCAGGAAATGCACCGCTGAGGTCTTCTCGTCGGTCTCGCGATCCAGGTCTTCATCGGCAATCGCATAGGCGCGCGCTTGCCCCTCTACCTCAACAAACATCCGATCCTCGCAATCGATCAACCGCGCCAGTTCGCGCTTCCTCTCATTGACGTCGCCGTACTCGATCAACATCGTTGCCTTCCAGTTGCTGCAATCGGGAATCAGCGGGTTGTAGACGTCGAGTTCGTCCTGAATGCCTTGCTCTTCGAAGACTTTTTCGATGCGCAACATTTCCTGAATTTGATAACGAACGGTTTGCTCGTCCTCAAACTGGATCATGAAATGTTCGCCCAACAGCACCTTGCGCAATTTGCGATGCGCGATGAGTTGCGGCTTGTTGGTCTTGAGGTATTTGCTGTACGCCTCAAGCGTCATGAGGTCGGAGTGTTTTAGGTGCGTCATGATTAATTCTTGAAGCTCATTGTGTAAGCGGCTCTAGCCGCGAATGCGTAACCACCACGGGCTTCGCGGCTAAATCCGCTCCGACAGTGATTTGTTTTGTATTCATGACAGTCCGTACGCCTTGGCGATCAGGCTGATCGGATGCGAAAGCTCAGGTGTTTTGTCGGGTGCGAGCCCAGCTTCGCGAATGCCCTGCTCGATGTGATGACCCGCGAGTTGGCAGTCTGAAGAAATGTAATCCGGAGTATTGAGCATCATCGCTTTGAACACAGGTTTACCGATTTTCATCGCGGTTTTGTGGTGCTCTTTTTTCACGCCATACGTGCCCGCGTGACCGCAGCACCGCTCAACGGTATTGACCGTTGTCCCAGGAACGAGCTTCAACATTTCCTCGGTCTTTTTGCCCATGTTTTGCACGCGGCTGTGACACGGAATGTGGTAGCTGACATGGCCCAACTCCGCTTTGAAATCAGTCTTCAGCAGGCCGTCTTTCTGCCGCGCGATGAGATATTCGAACGGATCCCACATCGCCTCCTGAACCACTTTGGCATCAGGATGATCGGGCATCAAAAGCGGGATTTCCTGCTTGAACATCAGCGTGCAGGACGGAATCGAAGTGAGGATCGCGTAGCCGTCGCGCACGTACTTCGCGAGCACAGGCAAATTGAAGCTCGCCAGCTCAGCCACACCGTCCAAATCACCCAGTTCGAGCTTCGGCATGCCGCAACATCGCTCTTTGTTGACGATCTCGAACGTGATGTCGTTGTGGCTGAGCACTGAGAGCAAATCCATGCCGATACCGGGCTCGTTGTAGTTCACGTAGCAGGTGGAAAAGATCACCACTTTCCCCGGCGTGCGTTCACCTTTTTTTACAGCGGCATCGCTATGCGCTGCGTGTTTCGCTTGCGAGCGAAATTTTTTCGTGGCCAGCGTCGGAATCCACGCCTCCCTATGTACGCCGAGCTGCTTCTCCATCACGCCACGCGCAAACTTCGTTTGGTTGATCGCATTGGCGGTTTGCACGACGATGGGAATGCCTGCGAATTTACCTTGCGTATCGGTTGAAGCGAGGAATTTTTCCGCGATACCGATCTCGCCTTTCTTGTACTTCACCGCCTTCGCGCGCAGCATCAAATGCGGGAAGTCCACATTCCACGCATGCGGCGGCGTGTACGGGCATTTCGTCATGTAGCAGACGTCGCACAGGGAGCACTAATCGACGACCTGCATGAAGTCTTTCTTGTCGACGCCGTCCACTGCGAAGATGCTCGATTCGTCAATGAGATCGAACAGTGTGTCGGAAAGCTGTTGCACAGGCTCACACAGCGACGGCAACCGTGGCAAATGTCGTAGACACGCTCCAGCTCATGATTGAGCTTTTACTCATGCCAAAAGTCCGGATTTTTCCAGTCAATGAGGTGACGCGTGCGGGACTGAAGATTGCCTTCTTGTGCCATTTTTTTACTTTTCCGCCAACGCCTCAGGCGCCTTGGCATAACGATTCGCGTGTGAACGCTCCGCTTTAGCA
>JAYVPF010000192.1:0-5320 GCA_043757535.1 Burkholderiales bacterium | reverse complement strand
CCGCTATTGCTGCGCTTTTCGGCTCGCGCTTCATCCCAATTCAAGGCACGCTGCTTCTCGTTGATTTATTCAGCGTCTCCCTAGTCAATAATTCACTTTAACAAATGTGAATAAAATACAACACTTATATGTATTCCATAAAAAATATGCTATCGGCATATTTACTCTGCCTCAGATTGCGAACAGACTGGCATCGTGGTTAAGTGAAGGTCAAAGATTTCCTGAGACATCAATTAGCTGACATCATCTCAATCTATCGGAGGTCACAATGAAAAAGTTAGTATTCGCATTGGCAACGACGTCGGCCCTGATCGCTTCCGGACACTCGGTAGCGGGCACTGCGAGCGGCACGCTGCAAGTCACCGCGCTGGTCACCTCAAGCTGCCTGATCGCAACACTGCCGGTCGCCTTTGGTTCGTATGATGCAACGGCGGCAAGCGCCAAAACTGCCACCGGCACCATTACGTTAACCTGCGTCGGCACCAGTTCAGCAACGCTGACATTGAATAACGGGCAAAACTTTGGAACGACGCGTCACATGAAAGGCGCGGTTGGCAACGCCTTGCTTGACTACGGTCTTTTCAAACCGGTCAGCGATGCGACAGGGGCGGCTTGTGCATATACCAGTCCATTTGGCAACGCAGCGGGTGAAGAGTTTTTGGTGACTGGAATTACGCTTGTGCCGCGCGCCATCAGCGTCTGCGGCAGCGCCGCAACGGGTCAAAACGTAAACGCTGACGCTTACGCGGACAGTGTGTCAGTCACCGCGACATTCTGATGCCGCAATTTATGCAACGGCAGCACGCGGATGACAGTAGGGTTGCCGAAAGGCAATCCGAAGCCAGCCACGCTAGCCGTTGCGCGACGTAACGAGAAAAGCATTGAAGTGATTGCATTCATCATGATTAGCGCTCATCTGTTAAACCTACGCCGGATCGCGCTGACCCATTTCCTGGCCACGAGCATCGTGTTCGCCTTTGCCTGCAGCGACGCGACCGCAGGCACGTTTCATGTTGCCCCGTTGCGAGTTGACGTCGGCGGCATATCACGCTCCGGCGTCATCACCATACGTAACGATTCACCAACCGACAGTGTGGTCATTCAAACCCGAACCTTCCGGTGGTCACAACCTGACGGCGAAGACGTCAATTCACCCACCACCGATCTCATTGTCAATCCACCGATCTTCACACTCAAGCCCGGCGGGCAACAAGTGCTGAGAGTGGGTGCGCGAGACCTAAGATTGACCGCATCAAGCGATGTCGAATTGACCTATCGACTGCTGCTGACCGAGGTTCCGCAAGCGCGGCCTGACCCCGACAAAGGTATCGTCATGACGCTAAATCTGAGCGTTCCCGTCTACTTTGAACCAAGAACCGCAAGCGGCGACAAAACGCCTCCAAAAATCACCATTCGTCGCAACGACAAAGACAATTTGGTTGCGCAAATCGTCAATGAGGGTTCAAGAAGCATAAAAATTACGAACCTACAACTAGTTGATCGAACGACGCGCGCGCTCATCACACAAACCGAAGGGTTCCGCCACGTCCTGTCGAAAAGCACGATTTTGTGGCCTTTGAAGCCCTATCCTGCGCCCATTTCCAACGTTGCTTTTGTTGTGACCTCTGATCGTGGCGTCGACAATCTGGAGATAAACACAGTGGATCTAAGCTCGGATTCCGATTCACTTCGCAACGCAGCAAAACGTCCCGTTTCACCTTAGATTCAAACCACTTCGCTCCCCGAAGTAAGTGGAGGTTTTCGTCGCGCAACTACGCAATAGAAATAGTGATATTCGGGCTACCCATGCGCTTTGCACAACTTACGGCCGGATGCGCGGCTCTGATTTCTTGCGCGTGCATAGCCGTCACCCATCCTGACGCGTTCGTACGCGACAGCGCTGAAACGCCGGTCGAGGCTCGCCTTTCGCTCATTGATGTTCGCGTCAACGGTATCTCGCCAGACTTCCCGCTTACCGTGCTGCTCGACGAAACAGGTGGTCAACTGTGGCTCGCAGACCACGATCTTCGAAAGCTTCGCCTGCGCATCCCGACCGGCGAACTCTCGCGCGTTGTCGAAGGCGAACGCTATTACCTGATCACAGCAATCAGAGGAGCGCAGTTCGAATTTGATAGCGCTCTGCAACGCGCGAGGTTGACGCTGCCGCCATTGTCTTTTAATCAGGATCAATCACTCGCTGCGAACGGAACGACGATTTCGGCAACAGGCATGCGTGGCTATTCTGCGCTTGCCACTTATGATTTATACGCCGAGCGCAGTCACTCGAAAATTCGTGGTGGCGGTATTTTTGACGTTGCTATTTCGTCGCCTTGGGGGCTGTTCTCCTCAACCCAATTTGCCGCTCAGGGCGAGGCAATTGATCGTGCTGAAAAACTCCGCTTTCGGCGGCTGGATACGACATTGACGGCGGATTTTCCGGATCGGCTGGAGACGCTTCGGCTCGGCGACCTGATCGCTCCCGGCGTCAATTTGGGGCGATTCTTCCGTGTAGGTGGCGTGCAATTTTCCACCAATTTTCTGGTGCGTCCGGGCTTCGCAACTTATCCAATTTCGAGCGTTAGCGGTGACGCAACGCTGCCATCCGTTGCCCAATTGTTTGTCAACGGCGTGGCGGCGGTTTCGCGGGAGGTGTCGCCTGGACCCTTTACGATCAACGATGTGCCGCTGATGAACGGTGCGGGCGAAGTGCGATTGGTCGTGCGCGACGTGCTGGGTCGTGAGAAAACAACCTTCTCAAATTTTTACGGTTCAAGCCAGCTATTGGCGGCGGGACTGAACGATTATTCGTTGGCAGTCGGACGTCTGCGATACAACTTCGGCACCATCAGCAGCGACTATAGGAACATGATCGCAACCGGGTACTGGCGTCGCGGTGTCAACGATAAGCTCACTGCTGCCGTGAATGCGGAGTTCACGAAGCGCGTGTGGAATACGGGGCTTGGCATGACTTATTTGTGGCCGCGTCTCGGAGAAATTACCGCGGCCGCTGCCATCAGCAGAGTGCAAATTGAACGCGAAGTGGCACTGCCTTTTTTTTCTTCGGAGAAAAAACTCGGGCACGCCTTTATGTTTGGAGTAGATCGGCGCACGCCGTTGTATAGCGTCGGTGCACGCGCCCGCATCGCATCGCCATCGTACCGCGGGGCGGCGGAAGGTAGCGCGCAATTGAATGGATTCGCCACTACCGCGGCGCGGAAGGAAATCTCCGCTTACGCTAGTGTGAGCTTGCGATCTTTCGGATCGGTGTCTGCCAGTTACACGCGCCAGATCAGCGACAACACGGCAGGCGCGTTGTCGTCCGCAGGCACATTCGCTGCGGCAACTTCACTGGACACTCAGGTTGTTGCGGTGGGTTACAACGTCTCGCTCGGCAGCTTTGGGCAAGTCACGCTAGGCGCATCACGCTCCAAGGAGCGCAACGCAAAGCTACCCAACAACACCGCCGTATTTCTGAGCTATTTTCTGCCGCTGGACGTGCTGCATTCGGTGTCGCTAACGTCATCGTATACACAAGATCAGTCGGCGTCCGGATCAGCGGAAACGCAGAATCGCGACAGCGTCGTCGGCAGCAATATCGCAACGATTCAACGATCACTGCCGGAGGGCGAAGGCTATTCGTATCGCGCCCAAATCGGCAGCCCTTCACTTGTTCGTCTGGAAGGGCAATTGGCTCTGAGCACCGCCATGCTCGCCATCGAGTACGCGAGGAGCGGGTCCAGTCAGGGCGTGCGCGCTTCGGTATCGGGCGCGATCGCAGCCGTTGGATCATCACTGCGCGCGACGCGACGCATTCCGGACAGCTTTGTGGTGGTGGAGGTGGGCGGATTTTCAGCCGTTCGCGTGTTCCGCGACAACGTGCTCGTGGGCACCACCGATGCAGCGGGAAGACTCGTTGTTCCCACCATCATCGCTTACCAGCCGCACACGATTTCCATTGAGATTAATGATTTGCCGCTCTCGACCGAAGTCGATCAGACCCGCATTGAAATAAGTGCTGCACCCCGTAGCGGCACCACGGTTGCGTTCCCGGTGCGTCAGGCGCGAAGTGCCGTGCTGCGCGTGCAAGACGAACTTGGCAACCCTATTGCGGCGGGTGCTGTCGCGACGGTCGGCGCCGCCGCGTTTCCCGTGGTGAGCGACGGCGAAGTGTTTCTGACTGGTTTGAATAGCAGCAACAACGTGGTCGTACGCGTCGGCGATAAGTCGTGCCGCTTCACCGTGCTCTTTGTCGCATCGACCGACTTGTTGCCAAATTTGGGAGGGTATGTATGTCGTCTGCAATAAGCCGACTCCGGGCACTGAATTTTTTCCTTTTCTGTGCGTCAATTTTTTTCAGCAACCCGGTGCTCGCAGCCACCTGCTCCGTCGTGTCCGCGACGCTCAGTTTTGGGCAGTATGATGGCCTTTCGGCAAGTCCCAGACTTGCCTCGGGCGTTGTTCACGTGACTTGCACGAAAGATCCGCTGCTGACAGTTGAAAGTTTGACGCTGAAGCTGCAACTGCTTTCGTCGACGACCAATTCGACCGGATTGCGCGTAATCGGCGCGGCAGCGTCAACGTTGCCGTTTGACATTTTCATTGATTTGCTGCGCACACAGCGCTGGGGCGACGGAAGCCAGGGCACGTTCACAATATCAGGCACCACCACGCTCAGCACAGCGCTGCCAAGCACCACCACGGGTTTTCCGGTGTATGGGCGCGTCCCGCCGGGCGTCGCAGCACCCAGCGGCTCGTATTCGGGCCTGTTCAACATCAGTTTGACGTATTGAGTGCACGCTCATCGCGCTCATTCAGTCGCTGGTTTCGTCATCATCGTGATGGCGAAGATTTAGTCGGCGTCACGCGACGCGTGATGCCGACTGAGTTGAATTGCTTCAAAAGCAAAAAAAGTAGGCGTTCAGCTTTATCGTAAACTCTCGGCTGTGTGGGGGCTAAATGGCGATTTAGCTAAAAGTCGCTTTCCGCCAAAAACCGGATGTAACCCTCATTCACTGGTGCTTTCAACAAATAGTTGTATGTATAACCGTGTCTAATCCGATTTGCCGTTTGGTGGAGGGAGCACGTCATGTCGATATTTCAACGCGCTACACGTCGCAATGGAGCGCTGCGATGAAGGAGTTGCAGACCCTTTCTCGCCAGCAAAGTGGGATTGTGCGAGGGCATAACTTCGGACACCTAAGGCTCTCGCACCCATTATTTTTCCTGATTAGTTACATGCCTCAGAAAGCAAAATGTCATCCTGAGCATCGCGAAGGATCAGTATGCCCACAGATGTGATCACCACGAGCTTTTGCGCATG
>JAYVPF010000191.1:0-20350 GCA_043757535.1 Burkholderiales bacterium | reverse complement strand
ACGGATATCCAGAGGAGCACTCTGGTGATTCGCTCCCTTGAGAACGAGGAGGGGTTCGATTGCGCGACGGATGCTTGCATGGTTTCCTTATGCCGCGTGCCGATCGAGCCTAGCGGGCGACGACTGCTTGGGTTCTAAGTGCGCAGAAAAAACTACGGCGCCCGGCGAACCCAACCCGTTGGCGCTCCGATTGAGCGATGGCTTAGCGCGCACCCACGTTACAGCACATGCTAATTCACAGCACCGGGAGCCGCCGTGATGTGCAACTGATTCAATACTTTGAAACCCAGCCCGGAAGCCCCCAATCCCACACCCACGACGAGCGCCAGGACGATAATCGCAATCCCGCCCACGGTTGCAGAATGCAGTTTTCTGAGGATTAACCAATCGTGGCCGACGATGATCAGGAATAAGGCCAACAGTCCTCCACCGGCAAATAGTGGGGCTGCGGCTAGTCCGTATCCGAAAGCTGGCCAAAAAGCGAATCGCGCGAATGCTGGGCCAATGATTGCGATTGAGGCGAGCAGAATAAGCCTGCGATGCCTTTGCGGGTCACGACGACTGGCAATCGCAGCCACTAGCAACACGGCGAACGCAAGTAGCGTCAGGTAGTTGCCCCATATGAACATGTTCTCCGGGTCTTGAGGTGAGCGAAGATCCATTGCCAAGCGAGTGTTGATCCAGGCGGCTGACAAGACGACGCCCATCGCGATAAATCCAGCAAACCAGGCAGCGTGGCGATGCCATAAGCGCCTTCCCGAGACGATCAAATAACCCTGAAGGACAGTCCATCCGAACCATGCAGTTAAAAAGAGTCCATGAATTCGAAGCGCGGAATCCAGAGGTCGACTAAGGAACCAGTCACGCAGGTAATAGGATCGCCCGAACCCAATCAGTACGATCATGAGCAGAAATATGTGGAAACCTAGAAAAATCTTGCTCTCTCTCATTCGATGACCTTGCCGTACGGCTCAATGTTTATCTCGCGGGAGCGTAGCAGAGAGGCCCAGTCGACCGCTTTACCCTCGATGAGGGCGTGGTATGTGCGGCCTAACGAAATGTCCCGATGCACCGCATCATATAAAGACATAACCGCACAAGGCTTCAACTGAAAAATAAAACGAAATCACTTTGCGCAGCGGACTACCTCCCCCCCGAAACATCAACATTAGTCCCCGTGACGTACGACGCATCCTCCGACAGCAACCACATCACCGCGCGCGCCACTTCATCCGCAGAGCCGCCGCGCTTCATCGGCACGCTGTCCTGCAATCGATCCACTCGACCCGGTTCGCCGCCGCTTGCGTGAATGTCGGTGTAGATGAGGCCGGGCGAAACGGCGTTCACGCGAATGCCTTCAGCCGCGACTTCTTTGGCGAGGCCGATGGTGAACGTGTCTATTGCGGCCTTTGAGGCGGCGTAGTCAACGTACTCACCTGCTGCGCCCAATTTCGCGGCGCGGGAGGACATATTGACGATGCCGCCGCCGCTGCCACCGTAGCGCGTGGACATGCGGCGCACAGCCTCGCGTGCGCAGGAGAAACTGCCGATCACGTTGGTCGCAAAAACGCGTGCAATTCGCTCTGCTGTCATCTCGTCGACGCGCGATTGTTGCTCCAGAATGCCTGCGTTGTTGACCAGAGCGGTGATTGGCCCGAGTGACGCGTCGACCTGCTTGAACATTCGCATGACGTCTGCATCAACCGCCACATCGGCACGCACGACAATCGCTACGCCGCCTTTATCGTTGATCGATGCGACCAGCGCGTCGGCAGCCGCCTGATTGTTGAGAAAACCGATGCACACCGCGTAGCCCGCGTCTGCGGCCCGCAGCGCAATGGCCGCGCCGATGCCGCGCGAGCCGCCAGTGATGAGGATGATTTTTTTCATGGACTTGCCGAGAATATTTTGTGTTGAATCCTGTGGGAGCGGTGCTATCGCGACGTGTCCAACGGTTAGCACTCGCGGTGGCACCGCTCCCACAACCAAGGGCCGCGCATTGAAACGCGTGGCTCCCAGCTTTACGCGTGTTCTCGGTTACAGTTTACGGGAACGATTGCGTTGGAGCGCCCGATAGAATCCCCCCATGGCCCTAGACCCCGACATCCAAGCGCTCCGCACGCCCCCGCATTCGATTGAAGCCGAGCAATCGGTACTCGGTGCGTTGATCATCGACAACAACGCTATCGACAAGGTGGCCGACTTGTTGCGTCCGGATGATTTTTATAACGAAGGCCATCGCCTGATTTATGAGCACATCAATCGGCTGGCTGCGGACAATAAACCTGCGGATGCTGTGACGTTGTCGGAGAGTTTGCGCTCGATTGCGAAACTCGATTATGTCGGTGGCCTGGCCTACATCGGAGCGATTGCCAACGCGGTGCCGACGGCGGCGAACGTACGGCGTTATGCGGAGATTGTTCGTGATCGCTCGGTGATGCGTCGGCTCGCGAGCGTGGCCACGAGCATCGCTGAAGCGGCGTTTAACCCGATGGGTAAATCGAGCGAGCAGTTGCTTGATGAGGCCGAGGGAAAAGTCTTCGAGATCGCCGAATCGGGTGATCGCACCAGGGCCAATTTCGTGTCGCTCTCGGAGTTGACGGCGCAAGCGATTGACCGGGTTGAAGAGCTGTATCGTCGCGGCAATGACAGCGATGTAACGGGGCTCTCGACCGGTTACAAGGACTTGGATTCGATGACAGCTGGCTTGCAGCCGGGCGATCTGGTGATCGTTGCCGGTCGTCCGTCGATGGGCAAAACAGCCTTCGCGCTCAACATTGGTGAACACGTTGCGCTGCGTTTGAAGAAACCGGTCGCAGTGTTTAGTATGGAGATGGGTGCGCTGCAACTGGCGATGCGTTTGATTGGCTCCGTCGGCAAACTCGATCAGCACAAGCTGCGTACCGGACGGCTAAACGACAGCGATTGGCAGCGTTTTACTGAGGCGCTATCGCAGCTCGACTCAAGCCCGATGTATATCGACGAAACGGCCGGTTTGAATCCTTACGAATTGCGTGCCCGCGCGCGTCGCCTGGCGCGTCAGGTCGGCGGATTGGGCATGATTATTGTGGACTACATTCAACTCATGAGCGCTTCGGGTAGCGGCGAAAATCGTGCGACCGAAGTTTCGGAGATTTCACGATCACTTAAATCGCTGGCGAAGGAATTGCAGGTTCCCGTGGTGGCGCTTTCGCAGTTGAATCGTTCGCTGGAGCAGCGTCCGAACAAGCGCCCGGTGATGAGCGATTTGCGTGAATCGGGTGCCATCGAGCAGGATGCCGACGTGATTTTCTTCATCTATCGCGATGAGGTTTACAACCAGGAATCCGCGCAAAAAGGTGTCGCCGAAATCATCATTGGCAAGCAGCGTAACGGCCCGATTGGCACGGTGAATCTCACCTTCCGCGGTGAGTTCACACGCTTTGAAAATTACGCCGCGACGGATTCTTACATGCCGTCGGCACCAATTCAGTCGAACCGTTCGGGTAACTCCAACGCGCCGAAGTTTGGTGGCGACAGTCCATTTTGATCTTTGCTACTTGGGGAGATTGGTAGACGCAGAATGGAAGCCTCAAGCGACGTGAAAACTCCCTTGTAACGAGCTTATGCCAAGGCATTTATTGCATGACGGTAAACTGCGAACGAGGAGCCGGTTAATTTGTGATCGGCAATCTGTTTAATCATGGCAAGCGGCTTCAATCAAGACGTATTTCGCTGGGCGCGCGAAAGTGCTGGCTTGAAGCTGGAGGACGCAGCGCGGTTGGTCGGTGTCGTCCCGGCTTCACTGGTCGCGATTGAGGACGGAGGAAGGGCTCCGTCACGCACAAATCTGGCGAATATGGCAAAGGCCTACCGCCGTTCCCTTTTGACGTTCTATCTTCCCGTTCCGCCCCAAAAAGGTGATCGCGGTGAAGACTTCCGAACTGTTGTTGCGGAGCAAACTGTAGCTGCTGAAGCAAGCGTAGATGCGCTATTGCGCGATCTACGGGCCCGTCAGAGCTTGGTGCGAACAGTTTTGGAAGATGAAGAGGGAGCTCGTCTATTTGATTTCGTCGGTTTGGGCAGCATCCAAGATGGTGTGGCCTCTTTTTGTAGGCGCATTGAACATCAACTTGGACTGACGCGGGATATCTACAGGGCACAAAGTAGTACCGATGCAGCATTTGCGTTGCTGCGTGAGAAGACCGAGGAGGCAGGTGTCTTTGTGCTGCTTGCAGGGAACTTGGGAAGCCATCACTCCGCTATTCCTGTTGAGGCGTTTCGCGGTTTTGCTATCGCTGACTCTATTGCTCCGTTCATTGTCATCAACGACGGCGACGCCAAAGCTGCTTGGGCGTTCACTTTGTTGCACGAGCTTGCACACCTGTGGCTTGGAGCCACAGGTGTAAGCGGTGGCGGTTTTCAGGAGCGAGCGATAGAGCGCTTCTGCAATGATGTGGCCAGCGAATTCTTGCTACCACTGCGTGACGTTCAGACCATCCAGGTCGCAGGACTAGACGGTAACGCGCAGATCGCCGTCATCTCTGAACATGCCAGCAAGTGGCGTGTCAGCCGAGCAATGGTTACCTATGGACTTTACAAAGCAAGACTCATCACGCTGGACGCGTGGAGGACACTTGACTCAACGATTCGCCAATTGAGGGCAGTGGAGCGTCGGCGTGAAAAGGAATCTGCTCGTACCAAAGAAGGGGGGCCGAGTTACTACGTCATCCGACGCCATCGTCTAGGCCATGCAATACTGAGATTCGCACACCGCGCCATGGACGCGGGCACGCTTTCCCCAGCTAAGGCGGCGAAAGTGCTTGGGGTCAAACCCCGAAGCGTTTACCCGCTTCTAGCGGTCGCCGCGTGAACAGCGTATTACGATGTATTTGCTCGACGCGAACGTGCTGATAACAGCGCACAACCTCTATTACGCGGTTGACGCAGTGCCCGAGTATTGGGACTGGCTCACCCATGTAGGTGCCAAAGGTTTGGTCAAAATGCCTTTTGAGATTTTTGAAGAGGTTAAAGAAGGACCTGATGGAGACAAAGACCTGCTCTTTGCGTGGCTGCAACAGGAAACAACGAAAAGTGCCTTGTTGCTACCCGAAGCGATTCATCCGCCTTTCGTCCAACAAGTCATTTCGCAGGGCTATGCTGCTGATTTGACTGATGACCAGCTTGAGCAATTGGGGCGAGACCCGTTCCTCATTGCCTATGCGCTGTCGGCTGCAGACAGGTGCGTCGTGACGGTAGAGACATCTGAACCCAAGAAGCAACGCCAGAATCGAAAAATCCCTGATGTCTGCAAAACCTTGGGAGTTGCCTGTTGCAGTCCCTTTGAGTTCAATCGCAAGCTGGGCTTCCGTACAAACTGGAATCAATAAACCTAAATTTGTGCGTCCCGCGACATCGCGACCGTCGCGAGACATTGTGCTTCGACGCGAGCGACACAGCGACACAGCGCCGCAGCGACTCGAGCTTCGCGTCGACTACGCCGTCACCCACGCGTCGCGCCTTTCGTGCAGTGTGCGCTCGATGAGTGGGGTGAAATCTGCGTAGTCAATCAGGGTGCGGCTGAGTTGTGACGCGAAATCGGTATCGGTTCCGAACAGATGTTTGCCAACGCCCGACCTAGGGAAACGCTGAACAAATCCCCGAGCGCATCGCATCCTCGAATTGGGCGAACCACTTCGTCGAAAATGCTCGCAATAGCCCGCTATTGCTGCGCTTTTCGGCTCGCGCTTCATCCCAATTCACGGCGCGCTGCTTCTCGTTGATTTATTCAGCGTCTCCCTAGCGTTAGGCGTGTCAGTTCCGTAACGCACCCTCAACCCGCGCCGCAGTCATGTTCCGTCCCAACGCCTGACCCGACAGCACCATCGCGGCGATAGCATCAATCGCGTTGCCACCACCGTTGATTCCTGCGCCCACCACGACGTTCGGTACTACGGGCATTCCTGATTTCGCCACTGCGTTCGTGATCTGGGTGGCGATCTCCTGCGCGAGGCGGATTTCTGCGCCGCCAAAGGCTTCAACCTGCGCCTTCGCTGCAAGCGCGGTCGCTGCACCTTCCAGCTCGATGCGATTCGCGTTTGCTGCACCAATCGCCTTGATTTTTCCGGCTTCGGCATTGGCCACGCTCACGATGCGCGCGGCTTCGGCCTCACCCTGACGGCTTTGTTTTTTGACTTCAGCCTGGCCATTGTTTTCCGCGATGTCGATGGCGATTTTTGATTCCGTTAGGCCGCGTTGTTGCGCGGACACGGCCTCGGCTTCGCGCAGTGTGCGCTCCTTGATTGCGGCTTCCTGCTGACGTTCGTACGTCTCGATGCGTTCGCGTGCGATCTGGCGATCACGCAGTTGCGCCAGGATCACTTCGATTTGCGTATCACCCGCGGGTGAACGGGGCGTGCCGATCAGCACTTCCTGCAGCTCCAGGTTGTATTCGGCGAACTTGGCGCGCATGTCGGCGAGCGCGCGGGTTTGCACATCGGTGCGCTCTTGCAACAGCTCGATTAAGGTTTTGGTTTGCGCGGTATTTTTGAAATACGCGGAGACCATCGGGTCAAGCGTTTGCTCAACGAGTTGCTGAATATTGCCAAAGCGTTGCACCACGCGCGCGGCTTTTTTGTAGTCGATATGCACGACCACCGACAGCGGCAGCGTGGGCTCGAAAGCGTCTTTGGTGATGAGCGAAACTTCCTTCAAATTCTGGTCGAACTTTGATCCGGAATTGCCAGACTCCCACTTCAAAATGAAGTTGGTTGTGGGCACTTCGATGACCTTGCCAGAGAACGTGTTGAACGCGTACTTGCCGGGCAGCAAAGGCAGCTCCCACACGCCGCGCTCGCCGGTGCGCACGAGTTCACCGTGCTGATAATCGTCGCCCGAGAGATCAGCGCCGGACAGCCCGGTGTACGAAATCACCACGCCCGCCATGCCCATCGCGATCACCGTTTTCGGGATCATGTCGACGGTGGCGAACAGACGGTTGATGTAGTAAGTGCCGTCGGCTAACACCTGTTGCTGGCGACCGCGCGAACCACCGCAGGCGAGGAAAGCCTCCGGGTTCTGGAAATTGTCGTGTGCGGACCGACCGGCGCTTTGCCCGACGACGGGCGCAATCAATTCGCCCGTGGGCAGGCCGGGGCCGTCGTGCACAGTGAGCACGCCGATCTCGTCGCGTACGCTATCGATCACGAGCGGCGTGAAGCCGTCGCGGTCGACGATGTCGGCCTTCATGGCATTCATCGCGGCCTCGTCCATCGCGGACAGGCCGAGCGCATAGGTGTTGCCCTGCGTGATCACCACGAATTGGGCGGTGTTGATGGCATACACGCCTTCACGCAGGATTTTGCGTTGCGGGCCTTTCTGGCCGCCGACCTGCAAGAACTCGCGCACGTCTTCAAAATTCTTGGCGTGATCGTTCGCGCCAAGTGCTTGCGACGGGGCTAGCGCCACGCCGTCACGAGCGAATACATAACCGATTTCGCCCTGCGGAATCATGACGAGGTCAGCTTTCCTGACGCGGTACATGAAGGGCAGCAGAAAGTGAATGCCGCCGCGCAGCAGGTCGGGCTCAAACCCGGCCTCGCCGTTGAGTGCGATCAGGCCGGATTTCACTGAGCCGCGCAACGACCACAGTCGCTCACGAATGCCAACGCGGCTGTTGGACACATAAACCACAGACGAATACAACAAAAAGAAGGCCAGTAATAGCAGCGGCGTGACCCAGGAGAACAGGGCCGAAAGCATGGCTGCAAAGGAGATGTCCATAAAAAATTCCTACAAGAATGCGGAAAACGAATGCTATGCCTGTGTTTTGGAAGGGGCTTCCATTTTTAGGTCATTGATATGAATCTGCGGGCGCCGAAAACGTGTTTTCCAGTGCGGCTGAACGCGTGTGCAAGGGCCGTTGCATGAGCTTGTTGATGCGCCAACTTCTGTTGAATGTGGCTAGTGACGGGCGTTTGCGAGGTGTTTTGCGGGTTGAGCGACTCTGCGGATTTTTGGCTGGTTTCGCGGCGCTAGCCCTTATGAAATGGGTGCTTCAGCTTTTTGAACGGAAAAGCTGTTGAACGGAATTAGAGGATGGGTTCTAAAGCGGGAAAAGGGGCAGAACGGGCGACTAAAACGTCCCTGGATAAGACCCGCCATCCATCAGGATGTTTTGCCCCGTGATGTAGCCCGCGTGTTCGCTGCACAAGAACGCGCAGGTTGCGCCGAATTCATCGGCCGTACCGAAGCGTCTCGCCGGGACCGTTTTGGCGCGGACTTCGGCCAACGCTTCGTAGGTTTTGCCGTCGCGTTTCGCCCAGTTGGCGATCATGGTTTGCAGGCGCTCGGTGTCGAACGGGCCGGGGAGGAGGCCGTTGATGGTGACGTTCCTTCCTGCAACTTGAGGCTGCCGCGCGAGGCCCGCGACGAAGCCTGTGAGCCCCGAGCGTGCGCCGTTGGACAGTCCCAGCGTGTCAATCGGTGCTTTCACGGCGGCCGATGTGATGTTGACGATGCGCCCGAAGCCGCGTGTGGTCATGCCGTCGATCACGGATTTGATAAGGTCAATCGGCGTCAGCATGTTGGCATCGACCGCCTTGATCCAGTCATCGCGCGTCCAGTTGCGGAAATCACCGGGCGGTGGTCCACCTGCGTTATTGATGAGGATGTCGATTTGCGGAGCGGCTGCTAGTGCGGCAGCGCGGCCTTCGGGCGTGGTGATGTCACCCGCGACGGTGAGGACTTGGCCGTTCGGGTTCCCCGCACGCAGCTCCGTGGCCGTAGCTTCCAGCGCGTCGGCGCCGCGAGCGGTAATGACGACGTTCACGCCTTCCATGACCAGCGCCCTCGCGCAGCCTTTACCCAAGCCTTTGCTCGCGGCGCAGACGAGCGCCCACCTGCCTTCGATTCCCAGTTTCATTGCTTCAACTCCTTTTCGAATAACGCCTAAAACTTAATGGCGTCATTCTCGCTGAAGGCGGGAATCTAGGAGCGTTGTCGATTGCGTCAGAGCGGCAACGATGCGCAGGATTTTGCGAAGTGGTAACAAGAAAAAGCCAATGCAGCTTCTATATGAAAGCGCTGCTGCATCGGGGATAGAAGTGAATAAATGCATTTATCGATAAATGGCGTTTTGCATTCGTAGCCCCGATGCCGTGGAGCTTTCACCATAAAGCTGTATGTCTACTTCATTCGCCAATCGACGGTGTCTGGCCGACCCGCAAGCGCAAGTTCCGCAGTACTCGGTGGCGTTTGCGCGATGACTTTGCCACGACGAATCACGGCCAGCCGCGCGGCTCGCGTGCGCAATGCCTCAACCGCGTCTGTCGCCTGTAACAACACCAGATCGGCGTTGCACCCCGACGCGATGCCGTAACCCTGCAATCCAAGAATTTTTGCCGGGTTGACCGTCACCGCATCGAAGCAGGCCTTCATTTGCGACTGCGACGTCATCTGCGTCACATGCAGGCCCATATGCGCGACCTCCAGCATGTCGCCTGTGCCCAACGAATACCAAGGATCCATCACGCAGTCGTGACCGAATGCGACGTTGATGCCGACCTGCATCAGCTCCGGCACGCGCGTCATGCCGCGCCGTTTGGGATAGGTGTCGTGACGACCTTGAATCGTGATGTTGATGAGCGGATTGGCAACCACGTTCATGCGCGCCTCCGCCATCAGCGGAATCAGCTTGCTCACGTAGTAGTTGTCCATCGAATGCATGGAGGTCAGGTGCGAACCGGTCACGCGGCCTTGCATGCCCAAACGCTGCGCCTCGAAGGTCAGCGTTTCAATGTGCCGCGACATCGGGTCGTCGGTTTCGTCGCAATGCATATCGACCGGCAGGCCACGTTCCGCCGCGAGTTCCATCAGCAGTTTGACGCTCGCGGCGCCGTCCGCCATCGTGCGTTCGAAATGCGGAATACCGCCGACGACGTCGACGCCGAGATCGAGAGAGCGCTCCAGGTTTTCGAGCGCACCAGGGCTGCGCAGAACGCCATCCTGCGGAAAGGCAACGAGCTGCAAATCGAGATACGGTTTGACCTTCGCTTTGACGTGCAGCAACGCCTCAACCGCCAGCAATCTCGGGTCGCACACATCAACGTGAGAACGGATCGCCAGCAGGCCTTTGGCCACCGCCCAGTCGCAATAGGCGAGCGCCCGTTCGACCAGCGCGTCTTGCGTGAGCTGCGGTTTCAGCTCGCCCCAGAGCGCGATGCCTTCGAGCAACGTGCCACTCTCGTTGACGCGCGGCATACCGAACGACATTGTGGCGTCCATGTGGAAATGGGCGTCGACGAAGGGTGGGGAGACGAGCATGCCGTTGGCGTCAATGGTTTGCGCTGCCGCTACCGTGATTGACGGCGAAACCTCGACGATTTTTCCATCTTGCACGGCTATCGATTGGCCTTTGCGTCCATCGGGCAGATTGGCGTTGGTGACTAGTAAGTCGAGCATGCGTTAGTCCTGATGTGAGTGTGCGGTCTCTGCCGGAGAGCGCGGTGTCCGCAACATAGGGTTGCCATCCTGAGCGCGGCGAAGGATCAGGTGGCACACAAACGGTGATCTTCTTCGCAACAATCGTTGATAGTCAACCTGATCCTTCGCTGAAAGCTCGGGATGACAGCACGGTTTAATCCCAGATTTCACCGCTCGCCCTTGCGATAAGGCACCATCAAAGCCTGGGGATAGCTGGCCTTGCGCGCCACCAAAATCAGTGCTGCAATCGACAAAAGATAAGGTGCCATGAGCCACAGTTGATACGGCAACACATTGCCAGGTACTTGCTGCAAGCGCAATTGCATTGCGTCAAACACCGCGAACAGAATCGCGCCCAAGAGCGCTTTACCGGGTCGCCAGCTCGCAAACACAACCAGCGCCACGCAAATCCAGCCGCGCCCGTTGATCATGTTGAAAAAGAACGCGTTGAACGCGGAAAGCGTCAAAAAACTACCCGCCAAACCCATCAGCGCGGAACCCGCGACGATGGTGCCGATACGCACGGCGGTGACATTAATGCCCTGACTTTCTGCGGCCTGCGGGTTCTCGCCGACCATGCGAATCGCCAGGCCGACCGGCGTTCGATAGAGCACCCAGGCGACCAGCGCGACCAGTGCGAAGGCGAGCCAGGTTAACGGCGTTGCGGCAGCAAATACTGAGAGTACGGGAACGCCGTCCATTGCGCCCATCCCGTTCATTGCGACCGCCTGAAACGGCTGGATCGTCGGAGGCGTGGTGACTTTCGGGAAGGTGACGCGATAGGCGAAGTAGGAAAGACTGGTCGCGAGTAGCGTGATGCCCAGCCCCGCGACGTGTTGCGATAACGCCAACGGCACGGTGAGCACGCCGTGCAGCAGGCCGAAAAGGGCACCCGTCGTCATCGCGGCGACAACGCCAATCCAGAGCGGTGCGCCGAGATAAACCGCGAGCCATCCGGTGTACGCACCTGCGACCATGATGCCTTCGATGCCAAGGTTCAACACGCCCGCGCGCTCGCACAGCAGCACGCCCAGCGTGCCGATGATGAGCGGCGTGGCGATGCGCAGCACGGCGACCCAGAAGGGATCGCTCAGCAGGAGTTGCAACGCTTCCGAAAACATCAGCGCCACCTCACGCGGTAACGCGTCAGCATCGTCGCGACGAGCACCGCGATCAGGCTGACGGCCACGATAACGTCCGCGATGTAGGTCGGCACGCCGACCGCGCGGCTCATTGAATCGGCGCCAACCAACATGCCCGCGACGAAGATCGCAGCGGGCACCACGGCGAGCGGATTGAGGGCGGCGAGCATGGCGATCACGATGCCGCTGTAGCCGTAGCCGGGACTCATGTCGAGCGTGACATAGCTCGTTCGACCGGCGACTTCAATGGCACCTGCGAGCCCTGCAAGACCGCCTGAAAGTAGCGCCGTCAACATCGCCGTTCGTGCCACCGGCAGCCCCAAAAATCGCGCCGCGTTTACGTTCGCTCCGACCGCTCGTGCAGCGAAACCGAACGTAGTGAAGCGAAAAATCGCCCAAACGATGACCGCTGTACCGAGCGCTATCAACAGGCCCGTATGCAGGCGCGTTTGTTCGATCAATTTTTCAAGCTCAAGCTCGGGTTTGAGCGCGACGGATTGCGGCCAGCCCATCGCCGTGGGGTCTTTCATTGGGCCGTCAAGCATCCAGCTCACCAGCAACAACACGATGAAGTTCATGAGCAGCGTGACCACGACCTCATCGACGCGCCCCCAGGTTTTGAGAACCGCTGCGATCATGAGTAGCGCAGCACCGGCAGCCATCGCAGCAAGGATCATCAGCACGAACAACACGGGTGCCGCGAGCGCAAAACCTTGACCACCATGTAGCCCACCGACGCCCACAGCGGCGAGTGCGCCCGCGTACAGTTGGCCCTCTGCGCCAATGTTCCAGAGTTTCGCTTTAAAGGCAACTGTTGCGGCAAGGCCCGTCAAGATCAGTGGTGTAGCGCGCGTCAATGTTTCGGAGAGCGCGAACACGTCGCCAAAGCCACCTTTCAACAAGGCGGCGTAAGCTGAGAACACCGGAGCGCCCGCCCAAACGACGAGCAACGATACGATCAGCAATGTGAACGCGATGGCCGACAACGAGGCCCGCGCAATGGCACGCGTTTGCGATTTCGCGTCGGTGGACTTGGGCTCAAGCCGCATGCGCAGCCTCAATCTCAGACGTTGTTGCGGTCATCGCCAGCCCGAGCGACGCTAGCGTCCATTCGGACTTCGGCCGCGCTTCGGACAGATGCCCGCGCGACATCACGGCGATGCGATCAGCGAGGGCCACGATTTCTTCGAGGTCTTCAGAAATTAGCAGAACTCCTGCACCTTCCATGCAGGCGGCGACCAGATGTTCATGGATAGCCGCAACGGCTCCAACGTCAAGCCCCCACGTTGGCTGGTTCGCGACGATGAGCTTGGGTTTGCGCGACAGCACTCGGCCAAGAATCAGCTTCTGAATATTGCCGCCGGAGAGGCTGCGGATGGCGACATCAACGCCCTGCGTTCGCACATCAAACTGCTGCACCAGCGCCTCCGAGTGTTGCCGCGCGGGTTCGCGGCGCACGATGCCAGCGCGAGCGAAGCGCGAGTCATGCAGGTCTTCGACGATGGCGTTTTCCCATAGTGTCATATCGCCTACGACGCCAATATGACTGCGGTCTTCAGGAATGCGACCGATGCCGATTTGCACGCTATTGGCCGGTGAACCGACGAGCGCTTTGCCGCCGAGGCGCACCTGTCCGCTGCCTAGCGGAAGCACGCCACACAACAAATCAGCCAATGCCGCTTGTCCATTCCCGGCAACGCCTGCAATCGCAACAATTTCCCCAGCGTGGACGGTGAGTGACACGCCCTTCAGTGCGGGGTGCCCGCTCGTGCAAACTGCGTCCAGCTCCAGCAGCGGCGCGCCGCGTTGACGCGGCGGATACACCGCAGGAGCCAGCGTGCGGCCCATCATCCATTGTGCGAGTTGCGGCTTGGTCGCCTCTGCCACGGCACATTCAGCGACCAGTTTGCCCGCACGCAAAACCGCAATACGATCACTGACCTGCAACACTTCATCAAGCTTGTGGCTAATAAAAATGATGGACAAACCCTGCGCTACCATCTGCTTTAACGTGACGAAGAGTGCGGCGCTTTCCGGCGGTGTGAGTACCGCCGTCGGCTCGTCAAGAATCAATATTTTTGCGCCACGCACCAGCGCTTTGAGAATTTCAACACGCTGCTTTTCGCCAACCGAGAGAGAACCAACGCGTGCATCGGGATTGACGGCGAGACCGAAGCGCAAAGCGGCTTCGGCGAGTTGTTTGCGCACTGGCGCTGCCTTGGAGCGAAGTTGCCAAAGCGGCTCAAGCCCGATGAGTACATTGTCGAGGACACTCAGATTGTCAGCGAGCGCAAAATGCTGGTGCACCATGCCGATGCCTGCGGCCAGCGCGGCTTTGGGATCAGCGGCCAGCAGCGGTTTTCCGAAGGCGGTGACAGAGCCTTCATCGGCTGCATAGTGCCCGAACAGGATGGACACGAGCGTTGATTTACCGGCGCCGTTTTCGCCGAGCAGGGCAAGCACCTCACCGCGTTTCAGATGCAGGGAAATGTTGTCGTTGGCTACCAGAGCGCCGAAGCGCTTGGTGATGCCTGAGAGTTGAAGGGCGTGGGGGTGATCAGTCAAAGTAGATTTGCGGCGGTTTGGCCCCCTCTCCCCCCGTGGGAGAGGGTTGGGGAGCGGGGGAAGGTTGAACAAGAGTCACGGTTACTGCTCGTGGCACTGTCCCCCCTCTCCCCCAACCCCTCCCCCACCGGGGGGGAGGGGAGCTCAGCGCTACTTCGCCGTCGACTTAGGCTGAGAATCATCCACCTTAACGGTGAACTTCCCGTCAAGAATCATCTTTTCCTTGACGCGCATTTTGGTCACGACATCGGTGGGGATTGTTTTCTCAAAGGTGCCCAGCGGAGCCAGCTCCGAGCCTTTGTGTTTCATCATCGAATACTGGCCATAGTCCTCAGCCTTGAACTTGCCATCTTTGATCAGTTTCAGCGCGCGATCAACACTGGGCTCCATGTTCCACAGCGCGGATGACACTACGGTTTCAGGATATTTGTCCTGCGTGTTGATTACGTTGCCAATGGCCAGTTTGCCCTTCTCTTTCGCCGCATCCGACACGCCAAAACGCTCGGCGTACATGAGGTCAGCGCCCTTGTCGATCATCGCAAACGCAGCTTCTTTGGCTTTGGGTGGATCAAACCAACTATTGATAAAGGTCACCATGAATTCGACCTTGGGATTGGTCTCTTTCGCACCGGCCATGAAGGCGTGCATCAGGCGATTCACCTCAGGGATCGGGAAGCCACCGACCATGCCGATCTTGCCCGATTTCGTCATGCCGCCAGCGATCATGCCGGAGAGATAGGCGGGCTCCTGAATGAAGTTGTCAAACACCGAGAAATTGGGCGCTTGCGGGTTGCCCGATGAGCCCATCAGGAAGCTCACCTTCGGGAAATCTTTGGCGACTTTGCGTGCTGCGGCTTCAACGGCGAACGATTCGCCCATGATGAAGGTGTTGCCCTCCTGCGCGTACTGGCGCATGACACGTTCGTAGTCCGCGTTGCTGACGTTTTCTGAGGCCTTGTATTCGATCTCGCCGCGTGCTTGAGCGGCGTTGAGCGCTTTGTGAATGCGGCTGACCCACTGCTGCTCAAACGGCACCGTGTAGATCGCGGCGACTTTCATTTTGGTCTGGGCGAGTGCTGCGCCCGCGCCGAAGAGGGCCATGCTGACTGCCAGTGTTGCAGCAGCGGACTTGATCAATGTGCGTCTTTTTTGTGAATGCTTATGCATGGTTTGCCTCTTTTCTTGAGTGGGTTGACGGTTGTTCGGGTTTTGACGGGTCACGACTAGCGGATGGTAGCAAGCACCGCGCGTGCCACGGACGTATCGATACGCTAAGCGCGTCTATTTGGTTCCAAAAATACGGTCTCCCGCGTCGCCCAACCCCGGCAGGATGTAGCCGTGGTCGTTCAATTCACGGTCGATGGTGGCGGTGTAGATCGGCACGTCGGGATGAACTGAATGGAAGTGCTTTATTCCTTCAGGGCAGCTCACGAGGCAGACGAATTTGATGGAACGCGGGCGCGACTCCTTTAATCGCTCAACAGCCGCGACAGCGGAGTTGCCCGTGGCGAGCATCGGGTCGAGCACGATCGCATCGCGATCCGGCATACCGGTGGGCATCTTGAAATAATACTCCACCGCGACCAACGTTTTTGGGTCGCGATACAGGCCAATGTGCCCTACGCGCGCGCCGGGAATCACACCCAACATCCCGTCGAGAATGCCCATGCCGGCCCGCAGGATCGGTACGAACACCACTTTTTTGCCGTCGATCAGTTTCGATTGCATCGTCTCCATCGGCGTATCGATGGTCACCTCATGCATCGGCATGTCGCGCGTGACCTCATAGGCCATGAGCGTGGAGAGCTCGTTGACGAGGCGACGGAAACTCGTGGTCGAGGTTTCCTTTTTGCGCATCAGCGTGAGCTTGTGCTGCACCAGTGGATGATCGATGACGTGAACTTGTGCGGTCATGGTCTGCTTTCTATCGTCAATAGTGGGAAATCAAAAAACGGTGCCGTCGCTGACGATGCGGATCGGTGGTTCGCCGCCACGAATTGACGCCGCAAGGGCACGGCCCGCCGCCCACGTGCCGCCTTCGAGGATGCAGGCCAGCGGCACGTTCGCGGCACTTGCGCCGAGCACGGTGCGCACCAGCGGTGCGAGTTCGTCGAGCAGCGCCACGGTTAATGCCCGCCATTCGATGATCGGGTCATCGGAGGGAGAATACGCTTTGCTGAGCAGCGTCGGTGCCGCAATCAGCACACCGCTGTCGACGAGCAAGCCACCGTTACGATACTCGGCCAATCCGGTGAGTGCGTCTAGATCAGTGAGTTGCACGCCCGCCCACTCGAACGGCTCCAGCAAAGAATAAGTCATCCATTGCGACAGCTTGTGGATCGGAACCCAACCCGCAGTTTCGCCAGTACCTCCGGCTAACGGATGCCGCCAGCAGTCGCCAAGCGCAACGCCATCCAGCTGGTTTCCGGACGGCCAAATGCTGCCCAAGCTTTGCAGCAGCGCGGCGAGCACTTCGTCAGCACGGATGGATTGCCGTGAATCGTTTTCCGTCAATGCGTCGAACAGACCACCGGCGCGCATTTCGCTACCGAACCACTTAGGCTCGCTCGCCAGAGCCGCCCCCAAACGTTGCATCAGGTTGGCGCGACCCGCTAAACCAACCAGCGGGTTATCGGGCGTTATCTGAAAAGCGGGTGCTAGCCGCTCTACAGTTAACGCTGTCAAACCGTTCGCATCGGCGCGAAAAGGCTGTGCAGGATCAGACGAAAAAACGCCCTGCATGAACGCATGAAAGCTCGCGATGCCAAGGCCTTCCGAACGCGTAAATGTCTTCCCCGTTGATGCCTCAACATAGCGCCAGGCCGCACCCGCGCCCGCGTCCAGCAATACACTGACGACTGCGAGATCGATATGCGCGCGTGCTTGTTCCGCAGGACTTGCATTGCCCAATGCTGCGTCGAGCAGGATCTTGCGATCCACACCGCCCGCTTCGAAGTGACGCCAGCGGCTGTGATACGGGATGTTGAGCGTTGGGTAGCGCTGGCGCGTAACGTTGGCTACTTCGAGCGCAGCACTCGCCAGAGATGCGTCGTTAACGGTGAACCACTGTGACTTGCCAGTGCGGGCGGCGCCCAGCACGTTCTGACAACGCTCGCGAATTGCAGCCGTCGTCTGCAGGTAGGTCGCGCCGCCACTCATGACAGCGCACGCCCCTTTGCCGTCGCCAGCTCCACCGCATCCGGCACCGGGCCGTCAGTGAAGTAGCCCGCTGCCATCTTGGCATCCATCTCAACCCGCGCGTCATCGGGGATCAATTCGTCCGGCAGCGCCACACGTTCACCAATTTCGATGCCGGAGCCGACGATGGCGTCGTATTTCAGGTTGCTCATCGAAACCAGACGATGAATTTTGGTGATGCCGAGCCAGTGCAGCACGTCGGGCATCAGCTCCTGAAATCGCATGTCCTGAACGCCAGCGACGCATTCTGTGCGCAAAAAATAGTTCTCCGCGCTGTCACCGCCGACCTGACGTTTGCGCGCGTTGTAGACGAGAAATTTGGTCACTTCGCCCAGTGCGCGTCCCTCCTTGCGGCTGTACGAGACGAGGCCGACGCCGCCCGCTTGCGTGCCGCGAATGCATTCTTCAATGGCGTGCGTCAGGTACGGGCGGCAAGTGCAAATATCGGAGCCGAAAACGTCAGAGCCGTTGCACTCATCATGAACGCGTGCAGTGAGCGGAATTTCGGGGTTCGAAAGGTCTTTCAGGTCACCGAAGATGTAGAGCGTTTGCCCGCCAATCGGCGGCAAAAATACTTCAAGATCACTGCGCGTAACGAGTTCGGGATACATGCCACCCGTTTCCTCGAACAGAGTACGCCGTAAGTCCGCTTCGGAGCAGCCAAATCGCTCGGCAACGCCGGGCAGATACCACACCGGTTCGACGGCGATTTTGGTGACGACTGCGGTGCCGTTTTCCTTAAGCACTTTGCCGTCGGGCACCAGCCGACCCGCGCGAATGGCGTCATGCACTTCCGGGATATCGATGTGCGCCTTGGTCACGGCGATGCTGGGGCGAATGTCATATCCCGCCGCGATCCGATCCGCAAAAACGTCCGCTACAACCGCGCCAAATGGATCGAGCGATACGATCTTTTTGAAGTCAAACCACTGCGGATACGTGCCGACCGAATCGGTGGGCGACGTGTTGGTCAAATCAGCGCGGTGCCCCTTTTTTAGCGAACCTGCGGCCATCGCCAGCGCCCGGTAGATCCCGTAAGAGCCAGCATGTGTACCGATGACGTTGCGGTTAGCGCGCGAGGTGGTGGTGCCAATCACGGGTCCGCGCGCGGCCGCGTCCGGCGCGCCCCAGTGAATCGACAGGCCCGAAGGATCGCCGCTGCCGGTGTGCGAGGTGAGACGAATGTGGCCAGTTACGGTTTCGGTAGACATGGTGAACTTCTTATGAGCAGCGCTTAGTAAAACATATCACCGCTCAAGCGCCAATTGCGAGCCCTCCAGAGTTTTAAGATACACCGCGTCGGGCTTCTGGAAATGGCGACGCGACTCGATCCGATGGCATTGCGCTGGGGGAAATAGCCCTTCACTGCAGGTTGATTCGCTGCGATGCATGAGACAGCTTTTCGACGAAAGCACCGCTGCATTGGGGCTGAAGCCGATATTCGCTATTTATCGATAAGCGACATTGTAGCCTTCTAGCCCCTATGAAATGGTAGTTAAACGAAAAAGCTGTTAGTGCTGGCGGCTACAATTGCGACCATGAAAAAAACATCCGATGCCACCCTCGCCACGCTCAAACGCGTCTTCGGTTTCGACGCATTTCGCGGCGCGCAAGAGGCCATTGTTGCGACCCTCGTCAACGGTGGTGATGCGCTGGTGTTGATGCCTACCGGCGGCGGGAAATCGCTGTGCTACCAGTTACCCGCGTTACTCAGAAATGGCGTTGCAATCGTCGTTTCGCCGCTGATCGCATTGATGCAGGATCAAGTCGACGCGATGAAAGAGATTGGCGTTGCGGCGAGTTTTTTGAATTCATCGCTGTCGATGGAAGCGGCCAATCGCGTTGAACGCGACATGCGTGCTGGCAAATTAAAGCTCCTCTACGTCGCACCGGAGCGGTTGAACACCGAGCGTTTTTTGTCGCTGCTGGATTCGTTAAATGATCGCGGTGAAATCGCGCTGTTCGCGATTGACGAGGCGCACTGCGTATCGCAGTGGGGCCATGATTTCCGCGCGGATTATCTGGAGTTAACCCTCCTGCACACGCGCTACCCGAACGTGCCGCGCATCGCGCTCACTGCCACGGCCGACACGGCAACGCGCGAGGAAATTCGCAACAAACTTTCGTTGACCGACGCGGCGCAATTCGTCTCGAGCTTTGATCGCCCGAACATTCACTACGCGGTCACGGATCGCCGTGAAGAGAAAGCACAGCTTCTGGAATTTCTTGAAAATCATGAAGACGAAGCGGGCATCGTTTACTGTATCTCACGCGCAAAAGTCGATGAGACGGCATCGTGGCTGCGCACTAAAGGATTCAACGCAATCCCCTATCACGCGGGGCTTGACGCCGAAACGCGGCGAAACCATCAATCAAAGTTTCTGCAAGACGATGCCGTTGTGATGGTCGCAACCGTCGCGTTCGGCATGGGCATCGACAAGCCTGATGTGCGCTTCGTAGCGCATCTGGATTTGCCAAAAAGCATTGAAGGCTATTACCAGGAAACCGGACGCGCGGGGCGTGATGGCGAGCCCGCGTTCGCGTGGATGACCTATGGTCTGGCCGACGTGGTGAAGCAGTTGCGTTTCATCGACGAGAGCGACGCCGGTGAGGACTTCAAGCGCCTGCAAAAAAATCGGCTGGATCGATTATTGGCATTGGCCGAAACGACCGCTTGTCGTCGTGCCGTACTGCTCGACTATTTCAGCGAGCCACAACCTGCGGGGTATCGCTGCATGAATTGTGACAACTGCAACGAACCACCGGAAATGTGGGACGCGACGAAGCCCGCGCAAATGTTCTTGTCAGCAGCGGTACGTACCGGACAATTTTTCGGCGCAGCGCATTTGATTGATGTGCTTCGCGGCAGCAAAAGCGAGAAGGTGCTGGCGCGCGGACATGACAGTTTGCCGGTGCACGGCATTGGGGCCGCGTTTGAGGTGGACGTATGGCGATCGCTCATTCGCCAACTGGTCGCGCGCGGC